>JALRFT010000109.1 GCA_023261915.1 Acidimicrobiales bacterium
CCGACGATCTCCTCCAGGATGTCCTCGATCGTCACCAGGCCCGCAGTGCCGCCGTACTCGTCGATCACGACTGCCAGATGAACACGTGCCGCCTGCATGTCGCGGAGCAATTCATCGACCGGCTTGCTATCTGGGACGAAATAGGGCTCGCGCATGAGTTCACGTACCTGAACGCCATTCTCAGCCGTGCGATCTTCGAAGACACGGCGGACGACGTCCTTGAGGTAGACCACGCCGAGGACATCGTCAGCATTCTCACCGATGACCGGGATCCTGGAGAAGCCCGACCGAAGTCCCAGGGAGAGCGCTTGGCGAAGGACTTTGCCTTGCTCGATGAACACCATCTCGGTGCGTGGAACCATGACTTCCTTCGCGAAGGTGTCGCCGAGCTCGAACACCGAATGGATCATCTGCCGCTCATCATCTTCGATGAGCTGATCGGCCTCGGCGAGATCGACGAGTTCTCGCAGTTCGGTCTCCGATGCGAAGGGGCCCTTGCGATCTCCACGGCCGAAGGTCAGGGCGTTGCCCAGCACGATAAGTACCTCGGTGATCGGCCCGAGCAGGGCGGCGAATGCCTGCACCGGTCTCGCGGATGCCAGGGCGATGTGCTCGGCGTAGTAGCGCCCGACGGTACGCGGAATGACGCCCAGGATGACGTAGGTCACGATCAGCATGATCAGGCCGGCGATGATGAGTGCCAATGCAATCGACCACTGCCATGCTCCGACGAGGAGGTCGACGCTGACGTAGGCGACGATCACCGTGGCGCTGACCATGGCCGCGGAGGAGAGCAGGAGGAGCACATTCACGTACCGCGGTCGGTCATCGAGGATGCGGAGGAGACGCTCAGCGCGGATCGGTTGTTCCCGACGGATCTCTTCGATCCGACTGCGCGAAACCCGCACCAACGCGGTCTCGGCACTCACCAGGAGAGCACCGATCAGAGCCAGGCCGACGGCCAGGAGAACCAGCCACACATCACTCCCCATTGCGGCGACCCCCATCATGGCGCTGCCATTGGTTCAGGAGGCTGTCCTGCAATGCGAACATCGCCTCCTGCTCCTGCGCATCGGCGTGATCATGTCCGAGCAGATGCAGGTAACCGTGGGTGATCAGGAATTGCACTTCCTCGTCGAGCGATCGACCACGCTCATGCGCTTGACGGTCGGCGACGGGTAGGCATACGACGATGTCGCCGAGGGTTCCGAGGCTGGGGTTTGCCGCACTCGAGCCGCTTCGCATCTCGTCCATCGGAAACGACAGCACATCCGTCGGGCCCGGCTCTCCCATCCATTCCTCATGCAGTTGGCTCATCTGCGGTTCATCGACGAGGAGGACGCCGAGCTCACTGCCTGAACTCACGTTGGTTCGACCCATGTGATGGTGCAGCATCGCCTCGATCGCCGATGTGTCGCAGCTGAGCGTCGACTCATTGGTCACCGTGATGGCGGTCATGGACTTCGCTGCGCGTCATAAGCCTCGTATGCCTCGACGATGCGCCCAACCAATTTGTGACGGACCACGTCGTGCGCAGTGAGGCGACAGAAGGCGACGTCGTCGAGGCCTTCCAGAATATTCGTGACGACACGTAGTCCGCTCGACGTGCCATGGGGCAGATCGACCTGGGTGATGTCGCCCGTGACGACACACTTGGATCCGAACCCAATGCGGGTCAGGAACATCTTCATCTGTTCGGGCGTCGTGTTCTGCGCCTCGTCGAGAATGATGAAGCTCGAGTTGAGCGTGCGCCCCCGCATGAAGGCGAGCGGCGCCACTTCCACGGCGTTGCGTTCGAGCAGGCGGGCTGCCCCGTCGGTGCCCACCATGTCGTGCAGGGCGTCATAGAGCGGCCGCAGGTAGGGGTCGACCTTGGCCATCAGGTCACCGGGCAGAAAACCGAGGCGTTCGCCTGCTTCCACGGCGGGTCGGGTGAGGATGATGCGGTCGACCTGTTTGTCCTGCAGGGCCCGCACCGCCATGGCTACGGCCAGCCACGACTTGCCCGTGCCCGCCGGTCCCACCCCGAAGGTCACGATGTTGCGCTCGATGGCGTCCACATACCGCTTCTGACCGGCCGACTTGGGGCGCACCACCGTGCCCCGACCCGGTCGGAACACCTCGGCGGTGAACACCTCCGACGGACGTTCGTCGGCCTTGACCATGTCGATGCTGCGCAACACCCCGGCGGGCTCGAGGGCGTGACCGCCCTTGACGAGCGTGACGAGTTCGTCGAACACCCGACCCACCTGGTCGGCGGCAGGACCGTCGACGGTGATGTGGTTGCCGCGCACCAACACCGCCGTGTCAGGAAAGGCGCGCTCGACGAGGCGCAGGAGTTCGTCGTGCTGGCCGAGCAGGCCCACCATCAGCTCGTTGCCTGGGACGTCAATGTGCACCGGGGCGGAAGACAACTAGCGGGGACTCCCCGGGGCAGATGTGGCGGCGCCGGACGGATCCGGGCGAACACCAGTGGTGGCTTGCTTCACGCCCGTGATGGTAGCGGGTGACGCCTCGTCGGCCACGTGGGCAGCGACCCGCCCGTTTGGGGGTCGCCGCCGGACCGACCGGTAGGCTTCGTTGGCGCCATGACCTCCACTCCCACCTCCCCTGATCGCCGTCCGGCACCAACCGGGCCGGTCGTCGGATCGGAGCGACGCTGGGGGGCACCGGGAACGGTTGGCGGCGCGCTCTCCCATCGGCGGTTCCGTGACGTATTCCTCGGCGGTCTGGTGTCCAACACCGGGACGTGGATGCAGAACGTGACGCTGGCAGCGTGGACGTTCGCGCTCACGGGGTCGGAGACCTATGTCAGCCTGGTCGTGTTCTGCCAATTGGGCCCGATGCTGCTGTTCACGGTCATCGGTGGCCATCTCGCCGATCTCGTCGACCGCCGCCGACTCCTGCTCGTCGTTGCCGTGCAACAAGCCATCTTCTCGGTGGTGCTCGCCGTGCTCGCCACCCAGGACTCACCCAACCTGGTCGCCATCTTGGCGTGTGTGCTCGCCATCGGGATCGGCCAGTCGGTCAACGGTCCCACCTTCAACTCGGTGATGCCGACGCTGGTTCCCCGCGAGGACATGCCCGGCGCCATCTCCCTGCAGTCGGTGAACCTCAACGCCTCACGGGTCATCGGTCCGGCCATCGGCGGCGTCATTCTCGGTCTGTCGGGACCCAGTGCCGTGTTCCTCGTCAACGCCGCATCCTTCGGCGCCATCATGTTCGTCGTCTGGCGCCTCACCCTCCCGCCCGTCACTCCCGATCCCGACGCCGAGGCGGGGCTGCGTCGACTGCTCGGGGGGTTCCGGGCTGCCCGGCGCGACCCGATCGTGGCCCGGTCACTGATCGTCATGGCGCTGTTCTCGATGTTCTGTCTGCCCTTCGTCACCCAGATGGCCGCCATTGCCGACCGGAACCTCGGCATCAACCCCGAGAGCGCCACCTACGGCGCTCTCTACGCCACCTTCGCCCTCGGCGCCCTTCTCGGGGCGCTGAGCGTGGGAACGGTGTTCGCCTACCGGTCGCGTCCGACCATGGTGCGGGCGGGACTCGCCGGGTTCGCCGTGACCATGGCCGCCTTCGCTGCGGTGCGCCATCCCGCTGCCGGGTTCGTCGTGGTGGCCGCCGTCGGGTTCTTCTACTTCCTGACCGTCACGTCACTGTCGACCATCGTGCAGTCCCGCATCGCCGACAATCAACGGGGCCGGGTCATGGCGCTGTGGATGATGGCGTTCGGTGGAACGGTGCCCGTGGGCGGACTCATCTTCGGTCCCATGATGGAAGCAACGTCGGTCACCTTGGTGCTCGCCATCGCCGCCGTGGTCGCTGCCGCCCTGTTGGCCATCGCCCACCTAAACCGGCCGGCACCCGCCGTCGCGTGATTCAGTCGGCCACCAGTGCCGCCGCCAGACGTTCGAGACCGGCGGACCGGCTGGCTTTGACGAGTACGGCGTCGCCGGAACCGAGTGGGCCGAGGACTTCGACGGCGTGGTCGGGATCGATGGCGTTCTCGGTGGCGCCATAGGCGGGTTCGCCCACTGCCACCAGGCGTACCCCGAGTGCCGCGGCCACCTCGGCGATGCGCCGGTGCTCGGCATCACTGTGCACGCCGAGGTCGGCCATGGTGCCCAGAGCGGCGATGTGTCGGTGGGCGGGCACCACGGCCAGTGACCGCAACGCCGCCTCGGTGGCAGTGGGATTGGCGTTGTAGGCGTCGTTGATAATGAGCGCACCACTGGGGGCATGGGCCATTTCCATCCGCCACGGCGAGAGTTCGGCGGCGGCGAGACCGGCTGCGACCCCGGCGAGATCGACTCCCCACAACAACCCCACGGCCGCCGCCGCTAGGGCGTTGTGCACCTGGTGGACACCGCGGGCGGCGACTTCCACCGTTTCCGAGCCCCAGTCCGACACGAGACGGAACCGTGGTCGCAGATCGTCGCTGAGGGTGACGTTCTCGAACCCGACGTGGGCGCCGGAACCAAAGAGCACCACCCGGGCGTCGGTGGCCGAGGCCATGGCCGCCACCCGCGGGTCGTCGGCGTTCAGCACGGCGTACCCGTCGGCGGGAAGATGTTCCACGAGTTCTTGTTTGGCTCGCTGTACCCCGTCAAGGTCCCCCACCGCCGAGGTGTGCACGAGGGCCACGGCGGTGACCACCCCCACCGTCGGTCGGGCAACCGAACACAACTCCGCGATGTGACCGAACCCGGCCATGCCCATCTCCACCACCGTCGCTTCGGTGTCAGACGGTGCTCCGAGCAAGGTCAGTGGTACTCCGAGTTCGTTGTTGAACGATCGCTGGTTGGCCCACGTGGCGTAGCGGGTGCGCAGCACCGACGCCGCTAGGTCCTTTGTCGATGTCTTGCCGACACTGCCGGTGATCCCCACGACCCGGTCGGCAAGGTGGCCGCGGGCGTAGGCGCCGAGTTCGCGGAGAGCCACGGCGGTGTCGGGCACCACGATGCTGACGGGGGCCTCAACGGGGTGATCACACAGACACCCCGTCGCTCCGGCGGCGACCGCATCGGCGACGAACTCGTGGCCGTCGCGACCGGCGCGGAGAGCGACGAAGAGGCTGTCGGGGGCGGTGGTGCGACTGTCGATGCTGACAGCAGAAAACACCGCATCGTCCCCGACGAGTGTGCCTCCCGTGACCCGGGCCACTTCCGACGCACGCAGCTCCACGCCCCGAACCGTAACGGACCGGTGCTTGCCCTCGGGGCCCGATGCCCACCACTACAGTTCGACCAATGGCTGCCACCGCCCACGACCCGGCCGCTCCCGACACGGCAGACCCCTCAGCCGTCCGCATGGTGCTCGTCTTCGGGGGCCGATCCGCCGAACACGATGTGTCGTGTGTGTCGTCTCGGGCCGTGCTCGCCGCGGCCGTGGCGGCCGGGCTCAACGTGCACCCGGTGGCAATCACCCGCGACGGCGAGTGGCGCACGGCCACCGGCGCCGCCGCCCTCATCGGCACCGACCCCGATACGTGGCCCAAGGCCCTTCCCGACACCGGCGACCCCGGCAGTCCAGTGGACCTGCTCGCTGCCACCCCAGGTGGTCCACCGGTGGTGGTGTTTCCCATGTTGCACGGACCCATGGGTGAGGACGGCACGGTGCAAGGCCTGTGTGAGCTCCTCGACGTGCCTTACGTCGGATGTGGCGTGCTGTCGTCCTCGTTGTGCATGGACAAGGTCATGGCCAAAGAGGTGGTCGCCGCCGCGGGTATCGCCCAGGCCCACCACGTGAGTTTGCACCGCAGCATCGGTCTTGAGGACCCGGCCGGACTGCTCGCTCAGCTCGGAGGCTCGGTGTTCGTCAAACCGTCAAACCTCGGCTCTTCGGTCGGGGTGTCACGCGCCGACACCCCCGACGAACTCGTCGCTGCGGTGCAGTTGGCGTTCACCTATGACGAACGGATCCTCGTTGAGGAACGCATCGAGGGACGCGAGATCGAGTGCGCCGTGCTCGGTTCGGCCGACGACCCCCGGGCGTCGGTGCCTGGTGAGGCCATCCCCGGAGCGGTGTACCGGCACTACTCCGACAAGTACCTCAACGGTGTCGCCCGGATGATCGTGCCGGCGGAACTGCCCGACGACGTCGTGGCCGAGGTGCAGACCGCCGCCATGCACTGTTTCCGCACCTTGCGATGTGAGGGAATGGCCCGGGTCGATTTCTTCCTTGAACCCGAACGGGGATTGCTCCTCAACGAGGTCAACACCCTTCCCGGGTTCACCCCGTTCTCGATGTACCCCTCCATGTGGGCGGCCAGCGGCCTCCCCTACCCGGATCTCATCACCGAACTGGTGCGCCTAGCTCTCGTCCGGCATGCCCGCCGCCAGATCCGCACCGACCTCCACGACTGAGACTGATGTGACCCCCGCCACCGCCGGAGGGTCTAAGCCCTGATGACTCCCGAGCCTTCACCCCACCCTGCCCCCGCAGGGCCAGCGCCCGACGTCGCCGGCGCGCTCGAGGGCAAACGGATCCTCATCACCGGAGCCACCGGATTCCTCGGCACCAACATCGTTGAACGCCTTCTGCGCTGTGTCCCCGACTGCGAGGTGGTGCTGCTGATCCGTCCCGGCCGGCGCTCCACCGTCGACCAACGCCTGCGTCGCGAGGTGCTCCGCAATGACGCCTTCGACCGGTTGCGCAACGAACTCGGGACCGACGCCTTCGACGCCCTGTGCGACCGACGGGTGTCGGCGGTAGCGGGTGACGTGACCACCAACGGGCTCGGACTCGACGACGCCGGGCAGGCCGTGCTGGCCTCGTGTGACGTCGTGATCCACTCCGCGGCGGCCGTGTCGTTCGACTCGCCCCTCGACGCCGCCGTCGAGGTGAACCTGCTCGGGCCCACCCGCATCGTGGAAACCCTCGGGTCCCTCGGTGTGACCCCCCATCTGGTCGCCGTGTCGACCTGTTACGTGGCAGGCAGTCGACGAGGCAACGCCCCCGAACAACACGTCGCTGACAGCCCATGGTTCGTCGACCTCGACTGGCGCTCCGAAGTCGATGCCGCCCGACGGGCCCGACGGGACGCCGAAGCCGACAGCCGCACCCCGGAACGTCTCGAAGGGTTCCGCAGTGACGCCCGGCGCGAGATCGGTGCCGCCGGCACCCCGCTGCTCGCTGCCCGCACCGAACAGCTGCGGGCCCGCTGGGTGGCCGATCGCATGGTCGAAGCGGGTCGATCCCGAGCGGCGTCGGTGGGGTGGCCCGACGCCTACGCCTTCACTAAGGCCCTCGGGGAACGGGCCCTGCTCGAGAACCGGGGGGCCGTGCCGGTGAGCATCGTGCGTCCATCAATCATCGAGTCGGCACTGGCCGAGCCGTTCCCGGGCTGGATCCGCGGGTTCCGCATGGCCGAGCCCATCATCCTCTCCTACGCCCGGGGCCTGCTGAAGGAGTTCCCCGGCGTGCCCGAGGGCGTCGTCGACGTCATTCCCGTTGACCTTGTCACCGCTGCCATCCTCACCGTGGCCGCCCGCGGTCCTCTCGACACATCCGACGTGGTACAGGTCGCCTCCGGGGTGGCCAACCCGCTGCGCTATCGCCGACTCGTTGATCTCGTCAGTGGCTACTTCACCCAACACCCGCTCTATGACCGCAAGGGTCAACCCATCGTGGTGCCGACATGGTCCTTCCCCGGCCGGGGACGGGTCCAGGCCCAGTTGAAACGGGCCAACGACACCTTGGGACGGGCCGAACGGGCGTTGTCGGCACTGCCACTGCGGGGACGGCAGGCCCAGTGGTCAGCCGACGTGGAAACCCGGCGTGAAGACGTGGAGCGGGCCCTCGGGTACGTCGAGTTGTACGGCGCCTACGCCGAGTGTGAAGCGTTGTATGAGATCGACAACCTTCTCGCTCTCGTCGACGCCCAGTCCGACGAGGACCAGCGCACGTTCTGCTGTGACCCGCGGGTGGTGGATTGGGACGACTACGTGCGCACCATCCACCTGCCGTCAGTGGTGACCCACGCTCGGGTGCGCACCACCGCCGGTGCCGATCGTGGCCCCGACCGCACCGAACGTCTCCGCCGCCAGGTGCTCGCCCCCGAACGCCACCTCGCAGCATTCGATCTTGAGAACACGCTGATCGCGTCCAACGTGGTGTCGTCGTACCTGTGGTTGGCCAGCCGACACCTCACCGGAACGGACCGATTGCGGCTCGTAGCCGATGCCCTGCGCAGCGCACCGGGGTGGCTGTCGATGGACCGTCGGGACCGCAGCGACTTCCTGCGCTACTTCTACCGCCGCTACGACGGCGCTCCACTCGATCAGTTGCGCGCCGACGCCGACGGTCTGCTCAGCGACCTGTTGTTGGCCCGAGCCTTCCCCGGCGCCATTCGAAGGGTGCGCGAGCACCGTCGTCTCGGGCATCGCACCGTGCTCATCACCGGCGCCCTCGACGTCGTGGTGGAGCCGTTACGACCACTGTTCGACGACGTGATCGCCACCGAACTCGGCACCGACGCCGGTCGATTCACCGGCGAACTGCTCTCCGCACCCCCCACGGGCGAGACGAGGGCGCAGATTCTCATGGACTACGCCGACGCCCACGACTGCGATCTGGGCGAGTCGGTGGCTTACGCCGACTCCACCAGCGATCTCCCCATGCTCGAGGTCGTCGGGTTCCCCGTAGCTGTGAACCCCGAAACCCGTCTGTCGGCGCTCGCCCGTAAACGCGGCTGGCTGGTGGAGAACTGGGAACGGGCCAATGGCTCACCCCGTGGGGTTCTGCCCCTGTCGGGACGATGGTCCGACGACCGCAGCCGCACGCCGCTGCTCCGTCGCCTCGTGAATGCTTCGGGGTCGCGCTCCGACGATGCCGGACGGACCAAGGCGGCGCGACGATGAAGGCGCTCGTGTTCCGGCGCAAGCCGGTTCGGTTCGCCGCTGCGGTCGCCGCCGGCCGGATCGCTCCCGGTGGCGGCGCCGGGGTGGGACCGCTGCGCCATGAGGACCTCGATCC
This sequence comes from Acidimicrobiales bacterium, assembly GCA_023261915.1. GTDB lineage: Bacteria > Actinomycetota > Acidimicrobiia > Acidimicrobiales > Acidimicrobilacustridaceae > M30B73. Next base: position 8,980 of record JALRFT010000109.1, read on the forward strand.
CCTCCCGTTGCCCGGGCCGGGGTGGGTGCACATCTCCCCCCGACTGGCGGGGATCTGTGGATCGGATCTCGCCACGGTGGACGGACGCAGTTCTCGGTGGTTCGAACCGGTGGTGTCGTTCCCGTTCGTGCCGGGCCACGAGGTGGTCGCCGACGTTGCCGATCCCGACGCCGCCGCGACAGCCGGTGCCCCCACGGGCCGGGTGGTGCTCGAACCGGTACTCGGATGCGTCGCCCGGGCCATCGACCCCGTGTGTGCGGCGTGCGCCCGGGGTGACCTCGGCAACTGTGAGCGCATCACCTTCGGCTCGCTGGCACCGGGTCTGCAATCGGGGTTCTGTTGTGACACCGGTGGTGGCTGGTCCACGTCGATGGTGGCCCACGTCTCCCAGTTGCACGCCGTACCCGACACCATGAGTGACGAGGACGCCGTGATGGTGGAACCGACGGCGTGTGCCGTGCACGCCGTTCTCACCACGAGAATCGAACCGGGGGCAACCGTGGTGGTGCTCGGTACGGGCACCCTGGGGCTGCTGTGCGTGGCCGCCGTGCGTCAGTTGACCGGTGCAGGGCGCATCATCGCCGTGGCCAAACACCCCGCCCAGCGTCAGTGGGCGACCGACCTCGGCGCCGACGTGGTGGCCGAACCCGAGGAGCTGGCCCGGGCCGTGCGGCGGGTCACCGGCACCCTCGCCATCGGGGACGGGGCCATCGACCGGCTCGCCGGCGGCGCCGACGTGGTGTTCGACTGCGTCGGGTCGTCAGAAAGCCTGGCCGGAGCACTCGAGGTGACCCGACCGAAGGGCCGGGTCACGCTCGTGGGCATGGCCGGTCACACCCGAGTGGATCTCACCGGGTTATGGCAGCGGGAGATCGAACTCGTTGGGGCGTACGCCTACGGAACCGAGACCCTCACCAACGGCACCCGACGACGCACCTTCGACGTGGCTTTCGAATTGGTGGCCGCTGCGGGCTTGGGCCGACTCGTCAGTGCCACCTACCCCCTCGAGCGCTACCGCGAAGCCATCGGCCATGCTGCCGAAGCCGGGCGACGCGGGGCGGTCAAGGTCGCCTTTGATCTCCGTCGCCGACGCAGCAGTCCTGCGTCGTCCCCCACCGAATCCACCGAACCAGGAGCCCACTGATGCCCCGCCCCGGACTCGTCCTCGATGTGGACCGTTCCACACCGCCCGTGCTGTTCAACCACGGCGAACAGTTGCGCCTCGAGAAGCTGCCGGCCGGCCGCAGCCGCATCATCTACCCCGCCGAACCGCTGGAACCACTCGCCGACCCTGACGGCGCCATCGCCCACGCCCTCGCCCACCCCATTGGTGACAGCGAGCCCCTCGCCGCCCTGTTGCGGCCCGGCATGAAACTCACCATCGCCTTCGACGACGTTTCCTTGCCCCTGCCACCCATGCGGGCACCCGACATCCGCCAGCGCGTCATCGAGGCCGTCCTCGACCTGGCGGCCGCCGCCGGGGTGGACGACGTCATGTTGATCGCCGCCCTCGCCCTGCACCGGCGCATGACCGAAGACGAGTTGCGTCACGCCGTGGGCGACCGGGTGTACGACGCCTTCGCCCCCCACGGACTGCTCGTGAACCACGACGCCGAGGACCCCGACAACCTCAAAGAGATCGGCACCACCCGTCACGGCGAAGTGGTGGAGATCAACCGCCGCGCCGCCGAGAGCGACCTCATCGTCTACGTCAACATCAATCTGGTGGCCATGGACGGCGGCTGGAAGTCGACGGCCACGGGACTGTCGTCGTATCGCAGTCTGCGCCACCACCACAACGTCGAAACCATGGAGCACTCGCGGTCGTTCATGGACCGGCACAACTCCGAGCTGCACCGGTCCAACTGGCGGATGGGTGAGGTGCTGCGGGACGCCGGAATCAAGGTGTTCCAGATCGAGACGACCATGAACAACGACGTGTTCGGGACCACCGGGCCGCTCGCCGTCCTGCAAAAGCGCGAATGGGAGTGGACGACACGGGATCGGGTGGCGGTGCACGCCATGAAGGCCGGCCTCGACCGCATGCCCGCCGGTGCCCGCCGCAACCTGTTCCATTCGTGGCGGGCCCCCCACGCCATGACCTCGGTCCAGGCGGGCGAGGTGGACGCCGTGCATGAGGTCACCACCGCCAACGTCTACGCCCAACACCTCGTGCCGGTGGAAGGCCAGACCGACATCCTCACCATGGGCCTGCCCTACATCGGGCCCTACAACGTGAACTCGGTGATGAACCCCATCCTCGTGATGTGTCTGGGACTCGGGTACTTCTTCAACCTGTACCGGGGTCGACCACTGGTGCGCGAGGGCGGCGTCGTGATCATGAGCCACCCCACCCCGTGGGACTTCCACCCGGTGCACCACCCGTCCTACATCGACTTCTTCGAACAGGTCCTCGCCGACACCACCGACCCACGAGTCATCGAGGAGCGCTATGAGCGACAGTTCGCCGAGGACGAGTGGTATCGCCACCTCTACCGCACCAGCCACGCCTACCACGGCGTCCACCCGTTCTACATGTGGTACTGGGGTGCGCACGCCCTCGCCCATCTGGGCCGCGTCATCATCGTGGGTGGGGACCGCGCCGCCGTGCATCGCCTCGGATTCACCCCGGCCTCGTCACTGTCGGACGCCCTCGAGTTGGCCTCGGACACTGTGGGGCCCCACGCCACCATCACCCATCTGCACAACCCGCCGATCCTCATGGCGGACGTGACGTGAGCCCATCTGATCGCCTTCCGCGGCCCCGACTGCCCGTCAACGGCGTCAACGTCGCCGGGCGGGCCCGGGCGGCTGCCGTCGCCGCCGGGCGGCGGATGCGACGGGCGCTGGCCTCGGTGCCGGGTCTGCGCCCGACACCGATTCCCGCCGGGGTGGCCCCGGTGCGCAAGCGTCGCAACGTCGGTGCCGACTACGACACCTCCTGGGCTCGAGCATGGCCGGCCCGCATGGCACGCGCCCTGCTCGTCGAGACGGTGGTGCGGCCGGTGATGGGGGCACTCGCCTCACCGACCATCGTCGGCCTCGACCGACTGGCGGGCCGCCGTGGGCCGATGGTGTTCGCCGCCAATCACCACAGCCACCTCGACACCCCGCTGCTGGTGTCGGCCATCCCCGAACCGTGGCGCCACCACCTCGTGGTGGGGGCCGCCGCCGACTACTTCTTCGCCAACCGAGTCACCTCGCCCATCTCGGCCCTCGTGGTCGGTGCTATCCCCATCGAACGTCAGAAGGTGGCGCGTCGCAGCGCCGATCTCGCCGCCGAGTTGATCGAGGACGGATGGAGCGTCCTCATCTTCCCCGAAGGTGGTCGAAGCCCCGACGGCTGGGGCCAGCCGTTCCGGGGTGGTGCCGCCTACCTAGCGCTGCGCTGTGGGGTGCCGGTGGTCCCGGTACACGTGGAAGGGACCGGTCGACTTCTCCCGAAAGGGGCACGGGTGCCGCGGCGGGCTGCCACCACCGTCACCTTCGGACCGCCCCTCGTCGCCCCCGAAGGTGAGGACGCTCGCCGGTTCGCCAAGCGCATCGAGGCCGCCGTGGCCGAACTCGCCGATGAGCGGGCCACCGACTGGTGGCAGGCACGACGGCGGGCCCACGCCGGTACCACCCCCTCACTCCAGG
>JALRFT010000165.1 GCA_023261915.1 Acidimicrobiales bacterium
GGGCCGGTCCGGATCTCAGATACTCAGGTCCGATGGGATCATCGAGCCAACTGAAACGGTGGAAATCGGCGTGCAGGCCGGCCGTTGAGCACCTAGGCTCAGGCAACCGCAGGGGGCGCGAAGGAGGGGTATGTCGGTCCATCACCGCGCCTGCAATCTCTGCGAGGCGTCCTGCGGCCTGGAGATCACGGTCGAGGGCCTCGAGGATGCCCTTGGCGACCTCTTCGCCCCGGGTGATCCCGCCGAAGATGTTGATGAAGATCGACTTGACCCGGGGATCACCGTTGATGATCTCGAGGGCCCCGGCCATCACGTCGGCGTTGGCACCGCCGCCGATGTCGAGGAAGTTCGCAGCCGAACCACCGACCTGATTGACGACGTCGAGGGTGCTCATGGCGAGACCGGCGCCGTTGGCGATGATCCCCACCGACCCGTCGAGACCGACGTAGTTGAGGCCCTTGGCGTGGGCCGCCTCCTCACGATCGTCGCGCAACTGGGTGGCGTCGTAGACGTCCCACCCCTCATGGCGGTACTCGGCGTTGGCGTCGAGGGTCACCTTGGCGTCGAGCGCGTGGGCCTTTCCGGCGGTGGTGATGATGAGCGGATTCACCTCACACAGATCGGCGTCGCCGTCGGTGTAGGCGGTGTAGAGCTTCAACAGCAGGGCCACGACGTCATCCGCCGCCGCCGGATCGAGCTTGGCGGTAACCACCCAGTCACGACAGGTCTGTTCGCTGAGCCCGTCCACCGGGTCGATCCAGATCTTGGCAATGGCGTCAGGGTCGGACTCGGCGACGGCTTCGATCTCCACGCCGCCCTGTGCCGAGAGCATCCCCAGATGCTTTTTGGCCGACCGGTCGAGAGTGAAACTGGCGTAGTACTCAACAGCAATGTCTGATGCGTGCTCAATCCACACGGTGCGCACGATGTGGCCCTTGATGTCGAGCCCGAGAATGTTGCCCGCGTGGAGGCGTACCTCGTCAGCGTCGTTGGCCAACTTCACGCCGCCCGCCTTGCCCCGGCCCCCGACGTGCACCTGCGCCTTGACCACCACGGGGTAGCCAACGGCGTCGGCGGCGGCGACGGCCGCGTCCACGTCGGTGACTGCGGCACCATCAGAGGTGGGAATGCCAAACGATGCGAAGAACTGTTTGCCTTGATATTCGAGAAGGTCCACGGCCGAGACCCTACAGGGGCCTCACAGGCCGCCCCAAGTGACGACGTCGACTCTCAGCCCGGGGTCCCCTGCCCATCGATCAGCGGGGCAAGACGGCGGCTGAGAACCGAAAGCCAGTCATCGTCGGTGGCCTCCCCGAGAGCGACGACCACCACATCAGAGAGGCCTCGATCGGCGAGGGCCGCCGTCACCTTCACTCCCACGGCCTTGCCCTCTTCGTGCAGGCTCTCGCTGAAGTTGGTCACGAACGCCTTGGTTGCCGCATACACCGCCAGGCTCGGCCCGGCCTGAAAGCTGGCCACACTCGACACGTTCATGATCCAGCCGTGCTTGCGCTCCCCCATGGCTCGCATCCCCGAGTGCGACAGTCGCACCAACGCGCGAACGTTCAGCGCGATCTCGTCATCGAGTCGATCGGGGTCGAGATCACGGAAGTGACCGCTGGTACCGAAGCCCGCGTTGTTCACCAACAAC
>JALRFT010000181.1 GCA_023261915.1 Acidimicrobiales bacterium
AGTACCCACAGCGGTCCCGACAGAGCATCGTCAAGGGGATGAACACCTTCGGCGAGTAGGTGATCCGGTTCCCGAACTGGGAGTCGCGCACTGCGGCCGCCGCGGAGAACAGGTCGGCGTCCGACCCGGTGAAGAGGGCACCGAGATGCTCGGGCCACGGTTCCCTCGGTCCAACCATGTCTGGAATCTAGTCCGCCGGTCGGCAAACCCCCGCCGGCCGATGCCGCTGGAACTCGATGCGTCGCCCTTGGGGGAAAGGGGGTGAGGGCCAATCAGCTCCGCAGCTGGGCGGCCCTGGTCTCGAGGACGGCCAATAGTTCGTCGAACGACTTGGAGAACGCCGAGACCCCTTCGGCCTCAAGGAGTGTCGTGACCTCGGCGAGATCGACGCCCATGTCGGCAATGGCGGCCAATGTCGCCCTCGCTTCATCGGGGTCCACGTCAATGGTTCGAGCGACCGTGCCGTGATCTTCGAAATCGGCGAGGGTCGCGTCGGGGATGGTGTTGACGGTGTCGGGCCCGATGAGGGTGTCCACGTAGAGGGTGTCGGGGTAGTCGGGGTTCTTCGTCGAGGTCGATGCCCACAGAGGTCGCTGGACCTGTGCGCCGCGGGCGGCCAGGGCGTCCCAGCGAGGGCCGCTGAAGGCCTCGAGGAATAGTTGGTAGGCAACGCGGGCGTTGGCCACCGCCGCTCGACCCTGGAGTGCCAGAGCTTCGGCAGATCCCACTGCGGCCAGGCGGCGATCCACCTCGGTGTCAACCCGGGAGATGAAAAAGGAGGCGACGGAAGCCACGGCGGAAAGGTCGCCCGATCGCGCCTCAAGACCCTGGAGATAATGCTCGATCACGTCGGCGTACCGCTCGACTGAGAACAGCAGGGTCACGTTCACGCTGATGCCCTCGGTAATGGCGGTGCGGATGGCCGGCAGACCCTCCTGAGTGCCGGGGATCTTCACGAACAGATTGGGGGCACTGATCATCTCGTGGAGATGGCGGGCGGCGGCAATGGTTCGGTCGGTGTCGTGCGCGAGGTCGGGCGCAACTTCTACCGAGACGAAGCCGTCAACACCGTTACTGGAGTGATAGACGGGGGCGAGGATGCCGAGGGCGCTGCGAATGTCTGTCGTGACGAGGTCCCAGTAGGCGTCCTCAATGTCGCCGCCACTACTGACGAGGTCCCCGAACTGCTCGTCGTAGTCATCAGTGGACTCGATGGCCTTTTGAAAGATCGTTGGGTTGGAGGTCAAACCACGGACCCCTCGTTCCACCCAACGTTCCAACTCTCCGCTGGTCACCCATCCTCGCCTGAGGTTGTCGAGCCACGGACTCTGTCCCTGCTCGAGATGGAGATCGTGAAGTCGGCCCATGCTGCGCTCCCTGAAAGTCGTGGCCTCTTTGGTGCAGTGTGGCACCCGGCGGCCACAGTGTGGCCCAGCAGCGAGGCCCAGTGGCCGATCCCCGGGGTGGTGCTGGCTCGAACTCAGCCGAGCACGTCGTTCACGGCGCTCACTACTGCGTCGAGGGTGATCCCGAGTTTGGCCATGGCCACATCTCCCGGTGCGGACGAGCCGAACCGGTCGATACCGACGGACCGGTCAGCCCATCTCGACCACCCGAAGGTTGACCCGGCTTCGACTGAGACCACTGGAGTGCCAGCAGGAAGAACTTCGTTGCGGTACTGGTCATCCTGGGTGATGAAGAGATCCCACGACGGCATGGAGACGACCCTGGTCGCCACCCCACTGCGGACAAGTTGCTCAGCGGCCTCGACAGCCAACCCGAGTTCAGATCCCGAGGCGGCCAGCACCACCGCCGGCACCCCCTGAGTGTCACGGAGCACGTACGCGCCTCGTCGGACACCCTCGGCGTTGGCGGTCCCCTCGAGGACCGTCAGGTTCTGTCGGCTGAGGATGAGTCCCACCGGACCCTCATGTTCCACAGCGACTCGCCAGGCCATCGCTGTCTCATTGGCGTCACCGGGCCGGAGCAGGCACAGGCCTGGCATGGCTCGCAGCGAAGCGAGCTGTTCGATGGGTTGGTGGGTGGGCCCGTCCTCACCGACCCCGACGGAGTCGTGGCTCCATGAGTAGATGACGTGGGCGTCACTCAAGGCAGCGAGGCGGACGGCGGGCCGCATGTAGTCGGAGAAGATGAAGAAGGTGCCGCCAACGGGGAGGATGCCTCCGTGCAAGGCCATGCCGTTCATGGCGGCACCCATGGCGTGCTCGCGGACCCCGTAGTAGAGGAGTCGACCATCGCGGCTGCCCGCACTGAAGGCGTGCTGCCCGCTCACACCGACGCCAGTGTTCCCCGTGAGGTCGGCTCCGCCGACGAGCAAGCCGGGGACCTGATCCATGAGAGCGTCGAGGCAGTCCTTGGATGCGACCCGGGTGGCGACCTTCGATCCGGGTTCCCACACCGGCAGCGCTTCGTCCCAGCCGGGCAGTCCACGTCCTTCGAGACATGCGGCAAGCCCATCGCGATCGCCGTCCCAAGTTGCTGCTCGTTGCTCCCACGCTTCGCGCTCGGCTGCGCCGCGTTCCCCGAAACGTCGGGTGTGGGCGACGACGTCGCTGGGTACCCAGAAGGTCTCCTGAGCGGGGATACCAAGCAACTCTTTGGTGCGAGCAATCTCATCAGGGTCGAACGGTGAGCCGTGGGCGTCGGGGGTGTCGACGTACTTGGCGGACGGGTGACCGATATGGGTCTGCAGTACGACCAGACTCGGACGGTCAGTTACTGCCATGGCCCGTCGGATCGAAGCCTCAAGGGCGTCGAGATCCTCACCAACATCCCCGGGCTCGTCGACATGCCACCCATAGGAACGGAAGCGACTGGCGGCGTCGTCGGAAAGTGCGAGGTCGGTGGAACCGTCGATTGTGATGCGATTGTCGTCGTAGATGACGACAAGACGGCCGAGACCCAGATGACCAGCGAGGCTCGCTGCCTCATGGCTGATGCCCTCCATCAGGTCCCCATCGGAGGCGATCACGAACGTGTGGTGGTCGAACAGTCCGGGCCCAAACCGCGCTCGGAGCGATTCCTCGGCGACGGCCATGCCGACGGCATTGGCAATTCCTTGGCCGAGTGGACCAGTGGTGACCTCGACCCCCGGGGTGTGGTGAACCTCGGGGTGCCCGGGGGTGAGGCTGTCCCACTGCCGAAAGTCTCGGAGATCCTCGAGTCCGACGTCGTAGCCCGTCAGATGCAACATCGAGTACAACAGCACCGAGGCGTGACCACATGACAGGACGAATCGATCTCGATCGGGCCAGTTGGGATCACTGGGGTCGAATCGCATGATCCGGCCCCACAAGACGTAGGCAAGGGGGGCCAGCGCCATGGCGGTTCCCGGGTGTCCCGAGTTCGCTGCCCGCGGCATGTCCATGGCCAGGCCCCGGATGGCGCCAATCGTCCTCGCCGCCACCTCATCGTCGGTGCTCGCCAACCCTTCGTTCACTCCTGCTCCCGCCCGTCACGATCGTTCAGTCAACGTCGGCCGCACCCTAGCCGAGCGTCTCGGGCCCTCCGCGGTGCTTCCCGGCTCCGATGACGATGAGGCCAGCGGCATTTCGTTGCAGGAATGTCGCCCCGCCGATGGGAGCGAGGAGCGCGTCCACCGGGATCGTCACCGAGGCAGCGATGTCGGCTGGTCGCGGGATCGTCGGGAGAGGCGCATCAGTGACGACCAGCGCGCCCGCCGCGCCATTGGGGGCGAGTCGGCGGCCGGCGTCGACGAGGTGTTCGTCGAGACTGATGGGGTCGCTGACCTGGAACTGAACGACGGCGCCGAGGGGTAGGGGATCAGCGGTCACTAGGGCACGGTGGTCCCGCCGGATCCCGAGAATCTCTGTCGTTGCGACATCCGCCGCCCCCCAGTCGATCAATCGCTCGTCAACAAGTCGTCCAAGAAGCAGGCCCTGGCGGGCAGCGAGGCGATCAGCGACGTCCAGCTCAGCGATCAGCGACTCAAGCCGGTCAACAGCGTCGATTCCGGCCAGTGCGGTGATGGCGTTCTCTTCGACGCTGGTGATCACCATCGGATCGCCGACGGGTCGCCACTGGGGACAGAGCGTGCCGACTGCCTCGGGAAGATGGGCTTCCCACCGGGATCCGCTCGACGTCCCGGCGACCAACCCGCCGAACACCTGATGCTGCGGTAGGCGTGGGTGGTCACCGACGCTGGGATCAAGGGGAGCGGGTCCGAAGAGCAGCGTCACCCCGGCGACCTCGTCAAGGTTGGGGACCGGCGCCGAGGCGCCCGCATGCGCTGCGAACAGGGTGAGCGATGGTTCCAGATCATCCTCGCCCCGTGTGGTCGCGAGTGGTTGGCAGAGCGGCTGCAGGGTGGCGTTCAGTGCCTCGAGCGCATTGCCCACCAAGCGACCGTGGGCCCCCTCGGCGACGAGAACCACGAGATCAGGTCCAACACCGACCCGATCGAGAACCTCGCCGAGGATCTCGCCAAGGGCGGCGGCAGCAAGAGGGTGATGGGACTCAGACGCCCAACAACGCAGCGACGTCACTCGCTGGCAGGGTCCACGGGCGGGAGCAGTGTCAGGGGTACGGAAGTGATCGGACCGAGGTCGATCCGGCACTGGGCTTCGATCGTGTCGTAGTCGGTAAAGGTCAGCTCGGCCCTGACGAGGCGGTAGTTGAAGCGGCCGGGTTCGACCTGGAGGGGCTGCACGTTGCGGGCGACCTGTTCACCGTCCCGCTCGTACACCACCTCGAGTGCTGCGGTGCCGGGATGGTCGAGGGGGCAATGCACGAGAACCACGAGGTGGGGTTCGATGGTCACCGGGACCGGTCGCGGTGCAGGCACCGAGAACTGCACACCTCGCAGGTCAAGACGGGTGGAAGGCCCCGGGACCTGACGAACCTCTATGTCGTCAATGAAGACAGCAGCGAGAATGTTCATGGCCGAGAGACTACCGGCGTGCGATCTGACCGCCGGACGAAGGCTCTAGGGTTGCGGGCGTGACGACCCCGAGCGGTGCGACCTCCCGGACGCTGTCCGAAGCGGAATCAAAGAAGTTCCTCGGCGCAGTCGGGCTGCCATTGCTGTCCGAGCACCTCGCGACCGACCCCGAAGCAGCGGGACAGGCAGCGACGGCGATGGGTTTCCCCGTGGTCGCCAAACTCTGTGGTGAGGGCATTGCCCACAAGACCGAGCGAGGTCTCGTGCGGTTAGGACTTGGGGACGAGGAGGCGGTGCGGCAGGCCGCCTCGGAGCTACTCGCCGAAGCCCGCGATGAGGACGGCGCCGTGTCGGTGCTTGTCGCCCCCATGGTTCGAGGATCTCGTGAACTCATCGCCGGTGTGTCGAGAGACCCCCAGTTCGGCTTCACGGTGATGATCGGCATTGGGGGCGTCTTCGCCGAGGCTCTCGGTGATGTTTCCCTTCGACTGCTCCCCATCACGAGACTTGACGCCGAGGAGATGCTGGAGGACCTCAGCAGCCAGGTACTACTCGGTCCATTTCGAGGTGAGCCGGCGATCGATCGAGCTGCAGTTGCCGAGGTGCTGTTGGCCCTGTCGGAAGTTGTGGAGCGCCACCCCGAGGTTGTCTCCGTTGATCTCAACCCACTGATCATCGTCGACGGCCGTCCGATCGCCGTCGACGCCCTCGTGGAGGTTGAGTAATGACGACGGGCACCGATCGATTCGAACGGTTGTTCAACCCGCGGGGGGTGGTCGTCGTTGGTGCCTCCACCCACCCGGGGAAATTCGGGTTCGTGGCACTCCACAACATTTTGGCGAACGGCTACGAGGGCAAGGTCTTCGCGACCAATCGCGAGGGTGCCGAGATCCTCGGAATCACGACGTTGACCTCCTTGGCCGACCTCCCCGCTGGTGAGGTTGATCTCGCCTTCGTATGCACTCCTGCGGCCTCGAACCCTGAAGTCTTGGGCGAACTCGCTGAGCGTGGCGTCACTGCCGCCTTCATCGCGTCGGCGGGCTACGGGGAGGCGGGGGAGGAGGGCCGTCAGGCCCAGGATGCGCTCGTTGCTACCGCAGTCGAGCTCGGAATGACCATCGTGGGTCCCAACGGGCAGGGGCTGGTCTCGACGCCGGCGTCGCTCTGTGCCCAGATCGTGGCGCCCTTCCCGCCCTCGGGCCGCATCGGCATCGTCAGCCAATCCGGAAACCTCGTGTCCTCGTTCATGAACTACGCCGTAGCTTCAGGTGTCGGGGTGAGCCGGGCGATATCAGTGGGGAATGCCGCCATGCTCGGGGTGGCCGATGTCCTGGGTTACCTCGCCGACGACCCCGAGACGTCGGTGGCGCTGGTCTACGTCGAGGGCATCGAGGATGGCCGAGACTTCTTCGACGCCCTCCGGTACACCTGTGAGCGAATGCCTGTGGTGGTGGTGAAGGGCGGCGCCACGGCCGGGGGAAGTAGGGCAGCGGCGAGCCATACCGGTTCGATGGCCACTGATGACCGGGTATTTGACGGTATGTGTCGCCAGGCCGGCGCCACCCGGGTGGCGACCATCGAAGAGGCCTTCGACACCGCCGCGTGTTTTGCCACCCAGCCGCTGCCAGCAGGACCCAAGGTCGTGGTCATGACCACTGTTGGCGGATGGGGGGTGATGACTGCCGACGCCATGGCGGCAACCTCTCTCGAGCTGGTCGGCCTACCCGCTGATCTCCGGGAGGGCCTCGACGGATTGCTGCCACCGCGCTGGAGTCGGAACAACCCGATCGATCTGGCTGGGGGAGAGACGAAGGACACCATCCCGGCGGTGCTCGATCTGCTGGCTGATCACCCGGCGGTGGACAGTGTGATCGTCCTCGGTGTCGGGATCCAGGCCAATCAGGGTCGTATGGAGCGAGACGGACCCTTCTTCCCGGACTGGGGGCTGGAGCGGATCGTGGGATTTCACGACCGTCAGGATCGTCGGTACGCCGAGGCGGCGGCGCGTTGCTCAGCGGCGGCCGGCAAACCGTTCCTCGTTGCCACTGAGTTGGCCGTCGCCGATCCTGACAACGCCGCTGTCGAGGGGGTCCGAGATGTCGGGCAGTACTGCTTCGCTTCTTCCCAGCGCGCTGTTCAGAGCCTCGCCCATCTGTGGGCGTACGCCCGGTGGCGGCAACGACGGGCGTAGATCATGGACTGGCCCACTGAACCGGTGACCCCGTGAGTCCACCCCGTGCTGTCGTAGTGGTTGGAGCGGTTATCGCCATTCTTCTCGCTGCCTCGCCGGGGGCCGTCACCGCAGGCGAACCGACGGTAACTTCCCCGGCGACGTCGGTTCTGTCGCTTCGACGTGTTCCGGGGTTGGTTGCCGACCAAATTGCGGCGAACCGCCTGGTCAGTGGACTCGACTCCGCACTCGCTGCCGCACCGGCGGACGCCTGCCTCGTGGTCACTGACGCCAAAGGCGTCCTGTTCGCTCGTAATGCCGACCTGCCTCTCGTCCCGGCATCAACCCTCAAACTCGTGACTGCCGCTGTTGCTCTTGACCTCTGGGGCCCGGATCACCAATTCGTCACCTCGACTGTGGCCGCTGGGTCCACCACCGAGGGCCGACTCGACGGGGACCTCTACCTCGTTGGCGGGGGTGATCCGGTTCTCGGCACCGCCGGGTTCGCTGCCTCACTGCCCGGAGCGGGGTCGCGCAGTAGGACCTCGCTGGAGTCGCTCGCCGATGCTGTCGTTGATGCGGGGGTTCGTCAGGTGGCGGGCTCAGTCATTGGGGACGGCTCACGCCACGACTCCGCCCGGTTTGTCCCCGGCTGGGATCCCGTGGACCTTACTGGCGACACGGTCGGGGCCCTCGGAGCATTGCGCGTCAATGCCGGCCTGAATGGGTGGAATACCGAACCCGGGAGGCCGGGTCGGCGTGGACAGCCTGGTGATCCGGCGCTCGAGGCAGCCGCCATTTTCACCACGTTGTTGACTGACCGAGGCGTCGCCGTTGGTGGTCCGCCCCGCCAAGGTTCTGCCCCCGCGGGGTCGTCGGTCGTCGCCAGACAACTGTCAGCTCCCCTTGGAGCCATTCTCGGCGAAGTTCTCACCTGGAGTGACAACGGGGCCGCCGAGCAGTTGCTGCGGGAGATCGGTCTCGCCACCGGCGGCTCAGGGTCGACCAACGCAGGGACGGCAGCCGTGGTGGCGGCGCTGCAGCGATGGGGTCTGCCCACGGCAGGCTTCGTGATGCTCGACGGCTCCGGGCTTCACACCGGGAATCGGGTGACCTGCGCGCTGCTGAGCTCGCTTATGACAAGGGTCTCGGGGCAGGCGGCCCTGATTGAGAACCTTCCGCTGGCTGGCGCGTCCGGGACACTCACCAACCGGCTGACCGAAGACGGTACGGCCGGTCTCGTTCGCGCCAAGACCGGAACTCTCGACACGGTGCGGGCACTCGCCGGAGCCGCCTTTGCCGGTGACGGACGACTGGCCCACTTTGCGTGGGTGGCCAACGGAGCGCGTAACGATCCTGCGCTCAGTACCGAGTGGCCCGATGCTGCGGTGCGGGTCATTCGCCGTTTCCCCGAGCGCCCCGACCTCGCCGCTCTCGGTCCACAACACCGGAAGGGCTGAGATGGAGGCTCTGCCGATGTTCCCCCTCGGTTCGGTGCTTGTGCCACGACAGATTCTGCCCTTGCACGTCTTTGAGCCGCGCTACCGCCGATTGGTCGGAGACTGCCTCGAGGGCGATCGCCACTTCGGCGTGACCCTCATCGAGCGCGGCTCGGAGGTTGGGGGAGGCGACACCCGGAGTGTCGTTGGCACCATGGCGCAGATCACCGACGCGCAGGCCCTGCCCGACGGTCGCTGGGCAGTGGTGGCGGTCGGAGTGCACCGGATCAGGGTGGCCGAGTGGCTCGAGGACAGCCCCTACCCGCGAGCTGTCGTCGAGCATTGGTCCGACGACCCACCGGGTCCGGACCTTGCTGGTCTGGTCATCGAGGCCCGTGATCGCTTCGGAAGTCTGTTGCGCCTCTTGGTCGAGCGGAATCTGGTGGAGGATTTCGAGGACATCGTCTTTGACGGCGAGCCGGTGGTGGCGGCCGAGCAGTTGGTGGCAGTCAGCCCTCTCGGGCAGTGGGACCGTCAGCAACTGCTGATGTGTCAGGGGCCTGACACCCGCATGGCTCTACTCGTACAGATGCTCGATGAGCAGCACGAACTCCTCGGCGCCCGCTTCCCTCCCTCCGACTGAGTCCCGGCTGCCGGCAGGGTGATGGCCCGGTATGCTCAACACGTTCTTGGCCCCATGAGGGCCTGACATCAGGTCGGGAGCACTGTGGCTAGAGCGGGCACTAAAGGAACGATTGACACGCTGCGCGAGCTGCGTGATCTGCTCTTCAGTTACGCCCGTCAGGAGACGGTCGATCCTCTTCGCTCGCTTGGTCGCTCCCTCGGTTGGGGACTCGCCGGCGCGATTCTGGTCGCAGCATCCGTTGTCTTTGCGGCGCTGGCCATTCTGCGGGTGCTCCAGAGCGAAACATCCGTGTTCAACGAAAACCTCTCGTGGTTCCCCTACCTGGTCGTGGCACTGTTCATGGTGGTTGTCACGGGACTTTCGCTGTTCGCCATCAGCCGAAGTGCGCAGCGACGACCCGGCAGGGTGAACGCTGGGAGGAGAGATCGATGACCACTGACCGCGACGAGGCTGCCGGTGGCGCGGGAGGTGCGGGCCCCGAGGCGCTTTTCGCTCCTGCAGGGTCGGCAATCTCGCCCAACGACATTGAGTCGAAGTTCCGTGAACTCGCCGGAGATGTCGAGGAGATCGGCAATGACGTGCGGTCCGTGGCGGTGACGGCCGTCGCTGTTGGTGTCGTCGTTGTGGTCGCCATCGCCTTCTGGCTCGGCCGCCGGCGGGGGACACGCAGTGCCACCGTTGTCGAGATCAGGCGGGTCTGATGCTCAAGCAGGTTCGTCGGGCCACCATCGACCGCGGAGTCCTGGGTGGTTCCACCTGGTGGCTCCTGCTCGGTGCGGTCCTGTGGGGTGTCCGAGCTATTCGTGTTGCCAGCCGTCGTGACACCGGGGTCCTGTGGAAGGGTGGCCTTCCCGACGGAGAGACGCTCGTGCTCACGGCGAGCCAGGCGCCATCAGGTTCCCGTCGGCGACGTCGGCGCCATTGATGGGCGAGGTTGCGCGCCGACCGCTCACAGCAGGCGAGTCGGTCCTGTTCGTGGACAGTCGTGGCCGGCGCTACCTCGTAGAGCTCGCCGTTGACGGTGAATTCCATACGCACAGCGGGATTGTTGAGCACAACGAACTCATTGGCAGCGATGAGGGGGGAGTGGTGCGGTCCAACCGAGGGGCACGCTACGAGGTGTGGCGCCCGACACTGGCCGATTTCATTTTGGCTATGCCGAGAGGGGCACAAGTCATCTACCCCAAGGATTTGGGCCCGATCCTGATGCACGCTGACATCTTTCCCGGCGCTCGAGTCTTCGAATCGGGACTTGGTTCGGGGGCGTTGTCGATGGCCTTGCTGCGATCAGGCGCCGTCATCACTGGCTACGAGTTGCGGGAAGATTTCCACGCTCGGGCACGACGCAACGTCGAACGCTTTTTGGGGCCTGCTGCCCTTGAGCGCTACCGCACCGAGGAGCGCAATGCGTATGAGGGAATCGAGGAACGTGGTTTCGATCGGGTGGTCCTCGATCTGCCGGAGCCGTGGCGGGTCGTTCCCCATGCTGCTGATGCCTTGGTGCCGGGCGGATTGATCCTCAGTTACTCGCCATCGATCGTTCAGGTGATGACGTTCCACAAGGCTCTCACCGACCACGGGTTCGCCATGGCGGAGACGGTTGAGATTCTCCAGCGTCCGTGGCACGTCGAGGACCCAGCAGTGCGCCCCGTTCATCGCATGCAGGGTCACACAGGATTTCTGACGGTCGGCCGGCTCACCCGGGGCGACGCAAACGAGATAGTGAATTCGAGCAAGAGGAACTAGCGCAGGACCTGCGATCCTGGGATCAACTGTTGTCAGTCGATCTCAATGAAGATGCACTCACCCGGGCACTCTTCGGCGGACTCGATCGTTCCCTCTTCCTGACCGGCGGCCACGTTGGCAAGGCCTTCAGGGCCACCCGGGTCGCTGAAGACTTTGTCGCCTTCTCGAACGTAGGCGAGGCCGTCGTCGAGCAGTGTGAAGACCTCGGGAGCGATCTCTTCGCAGAGACCGTCTCCGGTGCAGAGATCCTGATCGATCCAGACCTTCATGCCCATGGGGATTCTTCTCCTGTGGCGAGGCGCCGAGGGGATCCGACGCACACTGTTTCAGCGATCGCATCCT
>JALRFT010000293.1 GCA_023261915.1 Acidimicrobiales bacterium
CACGCGCCTTGGCATAATTCTTTGCTTCGGTAACTGCCTCATCCCAAAAGGTAGGCAGTGAAATTGTTTTTCGATTCTTTAGTTCTAGCACATAGGTCTTGCCAGCGATAATCGCGACGACATCGCCTTCATCTTTAACCCCACTGAGTTCAGTTCCCGTATCGCCCGCAACACCCAGTTGATCCTCGCCGAGGAGACCGGCGTTACCGACGTCGTCGACCCACTCGGAGGTTCGTACTACGTCGAATCGCTCACCAACGCCCTTGCGGAGCGGGCGTGGGAAATCATCTCCGAAGTCGAGGAACTCGGTGGCATGACACGCGCCGTGGCGTCGGGTATGCCCAAGTTGCGGATTGAGGAAGCAGCGGCCAAGCGCCAGGCACGCGTCGACCGGGGCCAGGACGTCATCGTCGGGGTCAACAAGTACGTTCCCGAGGACGTTGAACTGGTCGACGTCCTCATGATCGACAACACCGCCGTCCGCGAAGCCCAACTGGCCAAGCTGGCGGCGCTGCGGGCGACTCGCGATCAGACGGCCGTGGATACTGCGCTCGCTGCCATGACCGCAGCGGCCGCGGGTGACGGCAATCTCCTGTCGCTCGCCATTGACGCCGCCCGGGCCCGAGCCACCGTTGGCGAAATCTCCGACGCCATGGAGGCCGTGTTCGGTCGTCACGCCGCCGAGGTGCGTAGCATCTCGGGTGTGTACGGGGCTGCCTACGCCGGGGACGAAGGGTTCGACGCCCTGACCCACGAGATCGCCGCCTTCGCTGACCGTCACGGGCGTCGGCCGCGCATGCTGGTGGTCAAGCTCGGACAGGACGGCCACGACCGGGGGGCCAAGGTCATCGCCACCGCCTTCGCCGACATGGGTTTCGACGTGGATGTCGGCCCGCTGTTCCAGACGCCCGCCGAGGCCGCCGCCGACGCAGTCGAGAACGACGTCCACGTGGTCGGGGTCTCCTCCCAGGCCGCCGGGCACCGCACGCTCGTCCCCGAACTCATTGAGGCACTACGCACGAGCGGAGCAGGTCACATCCTCGTCGTGTGCGGTGGCGTCATCCCGCCACAGGACTACGACGACCTGATGGCGGCAGGGGTTTCCGCCGTGTTCGGCCCGGGAACCAACATCCCCGACGCCGCTCGCAAGGTTCTGGCACTCGTCGACGAGCGAGCCGGCGACGCCGCCAGCTGAATGTCCCCGGACGCTCTACCCCACGACGCCACGGAGCTGGTCACCGGTCTGCGTAACGGGGATCGCCGAGCCCTCGCCCGAGCCATCACCCTCGCTGAATCAACCCGGGCTGATCACCGTCAGCTCACCGAGTCCGTCCTTGCCAGCCTCGCCACGACCGCTGACGCTGGACCAGGCGCTGCGAGGGACACATCGATGGCCGGGGGCTCACTGCGCATCGGGATCTCCGGGCCCCCCGGTGTCGGAAAGTCGACATTCATCGAGGCCTTTGGCCTCCACGTCGTGGAGCGCGGCCACCGCATGGCCGTGCTGGCCGTCGACCCTTCATCGAGCGTCTCGGGGGGATCCATCCTCGGTGACAAGACCCGGATGCCCGGCCTCTCACGACACGAGTCGGCGTTCGTGCGACCCTCACCGGGTGGTGGGGAGCTCGGTGGTGTCTCCCGCCGCACCCGGGATGCCATGACACTGTGTGAGGCGGCAGGGTTCGACGTGATTGTGGTGGAGACCATCGGCGTCGGTCAGTCCGAGGTGACTGTCGCCGAGATGGTCGATGCTTTCGTGGTCCTCGTGAGCCCCGGTGGCGGAGACGAACTGCAGGGCATCAAACGCGGAATCATGGAGTTGGCGGACCTTGTCGTCGTCACCAAGGCCGATGGTGACCTCGCCCCTGCCGCCGGCCGATCAGTCGCCGACTACCGCAACGCCCTCGGGTTGCTCCGGCCCCGCTGGCAGCACTGGCGAGCCGACGTGCTGGCATGCTCAGCGGCCACGGGCGTGGGGGTGGCCGAAGTGTGGGACACGCTCGAACGGTTCGCCCACGACCTGACCTCCACGGGCGAGTTGGTCACCCATCGCTCGTCACAGGCCCGTCAGGCAATGTGGTCCGAGTTGCGCAGCGGACTCGTCGACCGGCTTGCCGCGAACCCGGCGATCCGCAGCCGGCTCACCGAACTCGAAGAAGCCGTCGCCGCTGGGACGCTCACGCCGTCGGCAGCTGCACGACAGGTCCTTGAGGCCTGGGAGGCGGGACTCACCCACCCCGGCGACTGACACCGTCAGTCGACCTGAGGCGGGAAATCCATGATTGGCGCCGGGGTGAATTCCCGACGCTGGTGGGCGGACAGTCCAAGAATCCGACGGAGCGTCCGGCCCAGTCGTGCCCGCAGGGTGCGACGGTTGAGGTCCTCAAGATCCCGCACCTCCTGCTGCAATCCATCGATGACGTTTCCTGCGTTGCGCAGGTGGGTGGAGAGGATCTCAACCTGACGTTCGAGGAGGCGGATCCGCTCGGATTCCTCGCTGGCGGCATCGCTCATCGCGGACCCTCCCATACCCGGGGGGGTTCGGCATCAATGAGGGCATCGGGATCACACAGGTACTCGTGGATCCCACCAAGCGCCCGATCCCATGACGAGAACTCCGCCGCAATGGTGTCGAGAGCCGCAGCCGACATCGACGAGCGCAACACCGGGTCGGAGGCCAACGTGGTTATGGCGTCGGCAAGACCGTCGATGGTGCGTCGGGCCCGCAAGGAGTTCAGACCGTTGTCGAGGATCCAGTCCCCGGCGGGATTGTCGAAGGCCACGACGGGCACCCCACAGGCCATCAACTCGAGCGGCAGGTAGGAAGGATGCTCGCTCACGGTCAGCGCCACCCCGACATCGCAGCGTCGGTAGAGATCACCCGTCTCCTTGTAATCGAGCAGACCAAGGTGGGTGATCCCGTTGCCGAGTTCGTCAGGTCGGGCCCACGACCCGGCGGTGACGATGCGGACATTGTCACCCAGTCGCCTCTTGACTTCCTCGAGAGCCGGGCTGGCGAGTTCCCAACAGTTTCTCCAGTGACCAGGTCGGGCGTAGACGAACACCGTCGCACACCCGTCATGGCCGATGTCAGTGCGGCCCCGAGCGTGGAACACCTCGTCGGCTACGGCCGGCATGAAGGACCAGCCACGGCCTCCGTAGCGGGCGGCGTAGAGGTCCCTCAGACGATGGGTGTTGCAGAGCCCGTAGAGCCCGAGCCGATACCCCTCCTCACACAGGGCGTAGTTCGTCCCGGCCGGGTAGAACATCGGCTCGAAATCCTGAATTAGATAGAACTTGCGGCCCACTCCCTCGGCCTTGGCCACTTGGTAGGCGGTGGTCCACAGGGTGGCGATGGCGACGTCGGCCTCCGGGAGGTCACGGAGCGTGTTGGCGTGGCCATCGGTGAAGACCATCGGCGAGTCGGCGATGGCCGGGAACGCCGCCGCCAGAGCTGATCGGAAGAACGCCTCGTTGGGCGCGGCAGTCACGATGAAGCGATTCTCGACCCCATTGTTGCGGGCCATGGTGTCAGCGATACGAAGTGCCGTGTTGATCCCGCCGTAGAACGGGCTGTCGATGTCGGGCACATGCCAGTTGACGGTCCGCACCTCACGCCGGCCCACCGTTGAAGCGTGCAGGGCGACAACGCCATCGACCACGGCGTCGGTGGCCTGACAGGTCTCGGCCAGGTACGCCGACTCGGCAGCATCGGAGCTCTGCCGGAACACCGCGAACGAGCGGCCAAGGATGTCACCGACCGTCGTGAGCGGCCCCGCCTCCCGCCGGGAGCGAAGAGAA
The DNA here is from genome assembly GCA_023261915.1 of Acidimicrobiales bacterium. GTDB lineage: Bacteria > Actinomycetota > Acidimicrobiia > Acidimicrobiales > Acidimicrobilacustridaceae > M30B73. Next base: position 3,802 of record JALRFT010000293.1, read on the forward strand.
GGGATCCGGTCCCGCAACGAGAGGTTCGGCGAGAAGTAGGGATCTCCACCGCGCAGGTACTTCTGGTAGCGCCACCACGAGGCGTGGAAGTCCCCGTTGGGGACCGAGGTACCCCGGGTTGCCGATTCGAGATGCCGCATCCCGTGGAACGGCACCACCACACTGCGGTACCCACGGTCACGGGCGTCGAGTCCCAGCACCACGTCCGAGCCACACAGAACGAAACGCTCGTCGAAGCCACCAATCTCGTCGAAGAGTTCGCGCCTGATCGCCACACACGCCGCCGTCACCGACAGGCAGTCCCGGATCCACCAGGTCGGCCCAAACATCGAGTCTCCACCGGGCCGAGTGCCCTCGAAGAGATGGTCGGCGAAACCATTCATCCCCAACACCACTCCACCGTGCTGGATGGTGTCGTCGGGGGCAAGCAGTTGCATGCCGGCCAACCCGATCTCGTCCTGCACAGCCCATCCGACGAGCTGGCGAAGCCACGCCGGATCCAGCACCTCGGTGTCGTCATTGAGGAACACGATGACCTCACCCGACGTGGTGGCTGCCGTGACGTTGTTGACCCGCCCGTAGTTGAACGGCTCATCCCACCACTGGACCGACAGGTTGAGCGGTGCCCCTAGGCCTTGGGCCAAGGTCTCGTACCAACCTGCGTTCTCGTCACTGTGGCCACCGTTGTCCACCACTGTGACGTCGAACTCCGGATAATCCGTGGTGGCCAGGCTGGGCAGGCAACGCTTCAGCATGGTCCGGTTATGACGGGTGGGGATCACGATGCTGACCGACGGCCACGAACTCCGAACCCATTCGATCCCTACGCCGTCGGGGGTGTCGGTCAACTCCGCCGAGCGACCTGACGACGCCAGATGCGCACCGACCACGGCCCGACGCTGCTCAGCGGAGGCGGTCGGCCGACGCTGAAGATGGGCGAGCACTCTCGGCAGGCGGCGCACGCGAGCGGCGTCAAGGTCCAGCGCCAACAGCATGGCCCACCACGCGGCATCGTCATGCACCGAGCCCGGTCGGGGTGGATGTGCCCCGGCCCCGACCAGCGCCCGCTGGCGCACGGCAAAAGACCGGCCGAGGTAGTTCGCACCAAGGAGGGTGTCGGGAGACCAGCCGGGGTGGAAGCGCGGATCGACCAGCATGCCGTCGACGACCACGTCGTCATCCCACCCAATGACGTCGACCACGGGGTCATCGTGGGCAGACGAGGTGACCTGGAAGACCCAGTCGGGCTCGAACACATCCCCGGCGGCAACCACCGCCACCATGGCATTGGGCGGCATGTCGGCCACCCGCCGGACAAGAGCTTCCGCCTCGTCGGTGAGAGTGAGGACATGGTCGTTGTGGAATGCACTCGACTGCACTGCCAGCGAATCGAGGGTGCGTCGCAGGTCGGCGTTGTCGCCATCGTCGATGACGAGCACCTCGATAGGGGTCACCGGCGGGCGGAGGGCCACAAGCCTCGCCTGCTCGCCGATCTCCCCCGTGCTCAGACGATGGTCCGCCAGCCAGTCGCGGTAGTCGGGATGGAGCGGGGTCGGCTGGTTGGCGTGATCCCAGAGCATCCCCATGCGCTGGGCGTAACGACGGCCATCCCGCGCCACCTGCAAACCCACCCGGGCCACCCGGCGTCGAGCGGTGTCGGGAGGGAACACTTGGGAGAGCAGACCTTTGACCTGCTGGCGGCGACTGACATTGTCCTCGGTCACCGCGTGCCGCTCCCGTTGCTGCCGGAACCACCGGACGAGGTCTCCCAGGTGCCACCGAGGTCAACCATGCCGTTGATCTCCCGCTGGGCTGGCTGGACCCGCAATGTCCTGACGTTCTCCAACTTGTCGAAACAAACGGGAAGTTCCGCATCATGGGCGGCGACCGACATCCGGTACATGCCTGCGCCAAGGCGAAGCTGATCGATGCGGTAGTCGACAAAGCCGGAGCCCTCGATGGTCCGGCCCGACACGTCCTCTGAGCGCATCCCCGGGGTGGCGACGTGCACACGGTTCTCGCTCTCGAGCGCAAAGGAGAACATGGGCAGGGTGATGGCCCGGTGGGCCTCGTAGTGGATCCGCACCACCAACGGGTCGTGGCCTCGCACCGCCCCCACCGCCTCACCGTTGAGGTCGAGCAACTCAACCGATGTGATCGACACCGGTCTCGCTGACGCTTCCATCGGGACGTGGGCGCTGGCGCGCTCCTCATCGATCTTGGACTCTTCAGTAATCACGAGCCGCGCCGCCGCTGCGAGTTCGAGGGCCTTGGCGTCGGCCTCGAGGAGTCGGGCTGCCTCCGCCTCGTTGACCTCCGAGAGGTAGGCGCTCACCACTTCGCCGGCATTGCCCTCGGCTCGCATCACCCCGTGTTCGAGCCAGGCGGCACGTTCACACATGCCACGAACCAACCCGAGGCTGTGGGTGACGAACAGGACGGTCACACCCTCACCCCGCAACTTGTGCAGATGCTCAAAGCATCGACGCTGGAACTCCTCGTCCCCCACGGCGATGACCTCATCGACGATGAGGATCTGGGGCCTCACGTTCACCGCCACCGCGAATCCGAGGCGCACGTACATGCCTGACGAGTAGTGACGGACCGGAGAGTCGATGAACTCGCTCAACCCGGAGAAATCAATGATGTCGTCAATGATCAGGTCGCATTGGCGGCGGTTGATTCCAAGGATGGCAGCGTTGAGGTAGATGTTCTCGCGACCGGTGAGATCGGGGTGGAAGCCTGCTCCCAGCTCCAGCAGCGCCGAGATCCGGCCCCTCGTGGTGATCTCACCCTTGGTGGGACGCTGGATGCCGGCAATCAACCGCAGAAGGCTGGACTTCCCCGATCCGTTGTGACCCACGAGGCCGTACATAGTGCCTTCGGCCACCTCGAAGGAGACGTCCTTGAGGGCCCAGAACTCGTCGTAGCGTCCGAAGTTCCGCTTGGTGATCATCTCCTTGAGGCTGCCGGCCCGATCACGGTAGAGCCGGAACTGTTTGGAGACGCCGTCAACGACGATGGCCGGGGTACTCACAGCTCCTCCGTCACGTTGACTGCCTTGCGGCTGAACAGCCACCACCCGATGACGAAGGTGAGCACCGAGGTGACGGCGAGACCGACGACGGTGCCAAGGGAGGGCAGACGCTGGAGGTAGAAGATGTCCCGGGAGAAGTCCACCATCTGGGTCAGCGGGTTGAGCCGGATGAGGGTCTGGGCGGGAAGACCGAAGAGTCGTTCGGGCACGAGATTGATCGTGTAGATGATGGGGGTGGCGTAGAAGAGGATCTGGAGCAGAATCGTGACCAGATACGACACGTCACGGAAGTAGACGTTGTAGATGCTGACGAAGAGTCCGACGCCGAGGGCGAAGAGCATCGTGAACACCATCAGGATCGGGAACAGCACGATCTGCCACCCGATGCCCACGAAGATCAGCAAGGCCACCACCAGGATCAATGCCTCGAGCAGCGTCTGGCTGAGCACGGTGATCATGTTGGCGATGGCGGGACATGCGGGGGGGAAGTACACCTTTGACAACAGCGGTCCCGATCCCTGCAGCGCCCCCATCGAACCGGTGATCGTGCCGTTGACGAAGTTCCAGATGATCAGACCGGCGAAGAGGAACAGGGCGAAGATCCCGGGACTGCCGTCGGAGAGGGGTGGTGGTTCGACCCGCAGGAAGGTGCCGAACACGACCGAAAAGATCAGCAGCGTCGCCGCCGGGTTGATGAGCGACCATAACCATCCGAGCAGACTCTTCTTGTAGCGACTGCGGAGCTCGCGCTGGGTCAGGTTCCAGATCAGGTTCCGATAGGTCCAGATCTCGGTCGCCGCCGTCATCGACCCACCCCGGCACCAGCGTCGCTCGGCCCGCCGCCGAGTCGTCGGCGGAGTCCCGACGCCAACCGTCGGACCGAAGAACGTTGAGAGCCTGACGCGCCGGATCGGAGACTGGAGGCGGGGGGCTCAGACAACAGGGTTCGTGGTTCCGTACAGAAGTCCCGGAGCGGCCTGGCCACGATCGGCCAGGTCAACGATTGCGCCACGGCGGCGATCCGGGATTGGGCCCCAGCATACCAACCGGGCTCAATAAGCCGACCGATGGCACTGGCGCAGCCGTCCGCATCACCTGGGTTGACCACCGCCCCGAGGTCGTGATCACCAATGAGTGAAGCGAGGTCGTCACGGACCCCGGCGGGGGCGGAGTAGAGCACTGGCAGTGACGCCCACAGGTAGTCAAGGACCCGAGTGCGATGGGCAAACACGGACTCAGCATGATCGGGCGCCAGCGCAACGCCGATGGTGGCGTCGGTGAGGTAAGTCCCGCGCTCGGCGTAGGGAATCCAGTCATCGGCAAACCGAATCTGGCCGGTCCCTCGCTCGTCGAGACCGAGAGCGGCTGCTGCATCACGAGTCGCCGCCACCATCGCCATCACCGGGACGCTCGGGGTCGGGTGGGTACCCGCCATGAAGAACACTTTCAGCGTCGGGTTCTCAAGGCGAGCCACCGCCTCGACCAGCGTCACCGGATCAAGCCAATCCCACAGGCCACCGCCCCACAACAAGATGGTGTCGTCACCGCCGAACGGCCCCTCCGGCTGACGCAGGGGATGGCGGTGCGGGCCGGTTGCGGGTGGAGTTGATGGAAGACCGAAGGGCACCACGGATACTGCGCTCCCGAGGCGTTGATCGTCATCCCACGCCGTGGGGCCGATACGGCCCCACGCGGCGAGAACACCGAGGAGCAGAAGGCGCTGGCTCTCAGTTGCACACAGCACGAGATCAACCCACCGCAGAGGATCACACATACGGATCGAGGCGTCGCTCGCTCGTGCCTGACGTTCCGCAAGTGGTCGGTCCCCATCGCCGGCCAATACTTCAAACAGCACCGGGTCGTAGGCGTCAGCCACGAGCCACAACGGATCCGGCGACTGGGGGCCACGCGTGTGGCGCACCTCTGCGAGCCAGTCATGCTCGTACAGCACGCCCGTCATGGCGACCACCACATCAGATGCAGCGACCAATGGACGCAGGGCGTCACCCCAACCGACAACGCACCTGACACCCTCCCCACCCGAGGGCAACTCGGCATCAAGCCACGGGGACGCGAGGACGACCGCATGGCCATCCCCAGCGAGCACCCGGGCGATCTCCCATGCCCGGATCGCCGGACCAGCCATGGCGGGCCCGACCCGGTCGCCGGTGATCACCAGCACCCGTCTGGGCCCCCGATCGCCTATGGCAACGGTGGGTGACACCCCGCCAACCTAGTTGGCCCCTCGCCCCTGACGGGGCACAAGACCCACCTCGAGTTCGGACTTCCCGACAGTGGCCCGGCCGGCAAGCCTGCGGCGGGCAGCCAGAGCTCCGGGCAGCGCCCCGATGGCAGAGAGCGTCCCTCGAAGGAGCAGCCCGAGACGCTGGGTCGATGGACGTCGGCCGTGAAGCATCGGCACCAGCACCCGGTTACGCAGTGCTGCCCAGATCTCCCAGAGCGCATCGAACCACGCCCGTCGCACCACCCGCCAGGAACCGTTGCGAACCGCAACCACCAGCCGGTTCCGGGTGTTGACGATCACGAAGCGATGCGAACCGGCGCCGCCACTCGCACCCTGGACGTGGAACATGCGAGCGGCCGGCTCGTACCGGTAGCGCCACCCCCGGGCCGCCCCACGCCACGCCAGGTCCGTATCCTCGTAATACAGGAACAGTGATGGTTCGAACACCCCGACATCCCGCAGGTAGTCCCAACGCAACACCACTCCCCCGCCACACCAGACGAACAGATCGTCGGGCTCGTCAAACGGCGATCCAACCTCGCAGAAGTGTCCCCGATCGGCCCCACTGGCGTCGTCGTGGACAACCGATCCCGCGTTGGCGATGCGGTCCGATGGTGCCCCGTCGAGACTGATGGTGACGGACTGCGAGCCGGGACCGACCTCGACGGATTGCGATCCGACCTGCACGGTCACGGGATCCGGCGCCCACAGACGAATCGTTGCCGTGGGTTGCTCGGAGTGGCGCTGGACAGGGACTCCGACGGTAGCCACCGGTGCCAGCCAACGGAAGGCACCATGTGCGTCCTCTTCGGGACCGTGGACACCCTCGCCCGCTGCGATCTGCGCCAGGCGCTCGATTCCGTCGGTGACAACGCTGCGGAGCTGGACAGCAAGAGCCCGAGGATCGCCGCCCACTGCGGCCTCGGAGGCGGCCACCGTGAGGTCCACGAACTGATGGGTGAACAGCATGCAGGGAGACGCCGCTCCAATCCCCGGATCGGCTTCGACAGTACGCACGAGGTTTTCCAGACACCCTGCGGCGAGGGTGGCGTCAGGGTTGACGAGGGCGACCCAGTGGGGATCGGGCAAGCCGTCGATCGGCAGCATCCCCACGTTGGCGGCCACGAACCCAGCATTCACCTTGTTGCGGAGCACCAGAATCGAATCACCGAAGGCCTCTTCAAGCGCTTCCACACTGCCATCGCTACTGGCGTTGTCCACCACCACCACCGACAACTCGTCCACTCCGGCCACGGGCTGCTGATCAAGGATGGACTGCACACAGGCCGTGACCATCTCACCACCATTGAAATTCACCACCACCACCCGCAGGATCGACCGGATGGGGGTCACGTCACCTCCGGATCGCGACGGGCCACGACCAGCCAACAGCCCAGCAAGATGACGGCCACCCCGAACGCGAGTGCGAGGGCCAGGTTGCCCAACGGCGGCTCCCAGAAAAGTTCGGCGTCAAAGAACCGCCAAGATGCCCCCACCCCGACGGCGTAGCGCTTCAAGGCCTGAACGAACATGAGGCCGTGGCCAACGACGAATCCAGCTGCGGCTAGGGGAACCACCCAGCGGCTCACCCACGGGGGGATCTGGCGACGTGAGGTGGCAGCGACGAGCCCGCACAGCAGCGGCACCCCCACGGCCACCGGAATCGTGTACCGACCCTGCCAGACGAACCCGGTCCGCGGGGCCTGCATGGCGTCCATAGCGACCGGCACCACGATGGTGGCGAGGAGGGTGACAACAATGCCCAGTCGCTGTCGGGCGGTCCCAGCCACAAGACCCAGCGCCAAGAGGACGAGCAGCAGCACCAGCCACACCACCGCCACCGATGGCGGGGCTGGTGTGTCGAGCCAGCCGACATTGCCCACCATGTCACGGGGGTAGTCGATGCTCCGCCCAAACGCTCCCGAGATTCGACCCCACAGGGTGTCCTCGATGACACGCTGCGTGTCGACCTGAGCCAGCGGCTTGGCCAGCACAATCCACGCCACCTGACCTGCGGTGGCGAGCGCTACGAGCGCCGCACCCGCCCGGGCGGTGCGGTCTCGGGCCAGTGCTCGCATCGCACCCCACGGAGAGACGATGAGCAGCACGACGACGATCCCGGCGAGCCACACCGGGGCGAGGGCCCGGCTCAGAACCAGCACCGACGCTGCGATCGCCGTGGACCACACCAGACGGGGTGGGATCGCCCCCGGACGCGTGGGGAGGGAACCCTCAGGGCGAGCAAGAGAGGTGTCCTGCGCAGCGCGCAACAGGGCAAAGGCCCCGACCCACGTCCCGATGGCCCCGGCGATCTCGAAGGCGGACGGGTTCACGAGGCCGGATACAAAGAGCACCATCGGTGTCAGGGCCACGAGGAACCCCAGCAGCGCCAGACGAGTTCGACGTAAGCCGGCCAGTGTCGTCAGGGCCGAGGCCATCAGAGCTGCTGACACCAGCACTGAAACCAGCCGCATGGCGTAGATCGACGCTGGCGACTGGTTGAAAAGAGACGGGATCCCCACGAGGGCGTAGTAGGTGGGCGGATGTCGACCGGCCGTTGTCAACAGTTCAACCTCACCGCCCTCGGTCGGCCACTGCTGACAGTACGCCGGGACGGTGGCTTCGAACACGTAGCAGAACGGGTTGGCGGTGTAGGTGGCCGGCACCTCGACCTCGAGAGCGTTGTTGTCAACGACCTCGGTCTGCTGACCGAGCCACTGACCGCGAACGAGCGAAACCGCCCGTACCGTGTGCGCCGGCTCGTCCGGGCCGGAATAGAGCGGCGAAGCGAGCGACCACAGCGATCCAGTGACGGCCAGAAGGATGAATGACACCCACCACACCCGCCGTGTGGAGCGGCACAGCACCTCCACCAGTCGGGCGACTCGCCCCCGATTGCCGGTGGCGACCGCTCTGGCGCCACCTGTCGCCGAACCCTCGGCGGTCACCCCCTCCGACGGGCTGGGGGTCACTGCGCCTCGAGCCACGCCACGGTGCGTCGCAACGGCTCGTGGTAATCGGGCAGCGGCTCAACTCCCGACAACCGCAGGGCCATGTTGTCAAGAACTGAAAAAGCCGGACGAGGCGCAGGACGGGGTGGCTGCAAATCAGCAGTGGTGATCGGTAGCACCCGATCAGGGTCCTCACCCATGGCTTCGAGAACCGCCTGGGCAAAACCGAACCAGCTCGTCGCTCCCGCGTTGGTGACGTGGAAGAGTCCCGGTCGGCGCTCGGTGGCGAGACGAACAACCATCCGGGCGAGATCATCGGCGAACGTCGGATGACCGAACTGATCGTTGACGAAACTGAGCTGCGGCTGCTCACGAGCGACCCGCATGATGGTTTTGACCATGTTGGCCCCATGCCGGCTGCAGACCCACGAGGTCCGGGCGATGGTGAACGAACGGGCCTGAGCGGCCTCCCGCTCTCCACCCAACTTGGACGCCCCGTACACCGAAGCGGGATTCGGTTCATCCCATTCCACGTATGGGGATCCTTTGGTCCCGTCGAAGACGTAGTCGGTGGAGATGTGAACGAGGTGGGCACCGACGGAATCGGAGGCCTCAGCAAGATGACGCACGGCAAGGGCGTTGGAACGCCACGCCCCGTCCGGTTCGCTCTCGGCCGCATCGACGGCCGTCCACGCCGCTGTGTTCACCACGACGTCCGGCGCCGCACTGATCACGGCGGCCAGGACCTCGTCCCGATCCCCGATGTCAAAGTCGGCAAGGTCGACGCCGATGACCTCGGTGGATCCGTTGGCCGCCGGGAAGGCTTCTAAGAGTTCCCGGCCCACCTGGCCGAGGGCGCCGGTGACAAGAACCCTCATGTCAGCGGTTCCCACCACCAGCGATTGTCGCGATACCACGTCACCGTGTCGGCGAGTGCGTCATCAAGCTGGCGGGTCGGGGACCATCCGAGGGAGCGAACCTTCGAGCAATCGATGGAGTACCGCCGGTCGTGCCCGAGACGATCCTCGACCCGATCGATGCGATCCTCGCCACAGTCCATCAGGCTCAGTAACCGGTGGGTCAGATCGAGGTTGGTGATCTCGTTACCCGCACCGATGTTGTAGATCTCACCGACAGTTCCCGTTCGCAGCACAAGGTCTACACCCGCACAGTTATCGGCCACGTGACACCAATCGCGCACGTTGCCGCCATCACCGTAGAGCGGGACATTGCGCCCCTCAATGAGGTTGGTGACAAAGAGCGGGATGACCTTCTCAGGGAACTGATAGGGACCGAAGTTGTTCGATGACCGGGTCACAATGACGGGCAGGCCGTACGTCTCGTTGTACGCCATGGCGATGAGATCGCTTCCTGCCTTGGACGCCGAATAGGGCGATCGGGGGCCAAGGCGATCCGTCTCGCGAAAGGACCCCACATCAATCGAGCCGTAGACCTCGTCTGTCGAGATGTGCACGAACCGGTCAACTTCGACCTGACGGGCAACATCACACACGATGTTCGTGCCGTCACAATTGGTCCGCACGAACGCATCAGGGCCGGTGATGGACCGATCGACGTGGCTCTCCGCCGCGAAGTGCACGACGGCGTCGTGACCTGCCATGGCCGCCGACACGGCGTCACGATCACAGATGTCGCCCTGAACGAACTGGTGGCGCGGGTTGTCGGCCAGATCCCGGAGATTGTCGAGGTTGCCTGCGTAGGTCAGGGCATCGAACACCGTCACCTGGTCGTCACTCGTGGCGAGGACGTGGTGAACGTAGTTGGAGCCGATGAACCCGGCACCGCCAGTAACGAAGATCTTCACAGCGTCCCGTCCTAGGTGCGCATGGGCCACGAGGGCCGCAGATGAGGGGGCAGGTCGGCGCGCGCCGGATTGGTCTGATCCCGGTTGCTCAATACCGGGTCGGCGATCCCCCAGTCGGCGCCGATCTCAGGATCGTCCCACGCAACTCCCAACTCGTCAGCGGGGTTGTAGTAGTTGTCAACGAGATAGGTGATGGTCATGTCCGTCAGGGAGGCGAATCCGTGGGCCACACCGGGGGGGATGAATATTCCGGTGTGGTCATGGGAGCCGTCGTCACGACGCCCGATGTTGAGACACAGCGTCGCACCGTCGGTCGGGCCACCTGCACGCAGGTCGTGGAGGACCACCCGGGCAGTACCGAACGGGACGTACCAGAAATCGGCCTGATGCAGGTGGTAGTGCAGTCCGACAAGGCAGCCCGCCACCCGGTCCCCCCGATTGGCTTGCACCATCTCCCGCCCTTGAGGGAAGTACTCCCGGCGGTAGGTCTCGACGAAATAACCCCGCTCATCCCCATGGATGGATGGTGTGTGAAGCCACACCCCGGCGATTACGTCAGACTCGCGTACCTCTGCCACGCAAGCGTTCTACCACGCCGGAGGAGGCTCACAGCGCCACGCAGGAGAACTCACGATCACTGCCCCCACCGACATTGCGGGCAATGACACACACCGTGGACGGTGTGGTGGGCGCATCAACGAGCACCACGAAGCCGTGCGGGCCCGAGCTCCACGGATAGACGGCGCCGACGTCAGAGCGAACACGGTCGGTCGTGATGTCGGCGGCAACCCCCCCGTTGACGAGAATGCGCACGCTGGCCCCCCCGGGAGCATCAGGGTCGAGCATCCACCCTTCGATCCGCACCTTCGTCGGGTCGCCGGTGTCCCGCCGAATCTCCTCGGGATTCCCAAACGGTGAGAGATCCATCGTGACACTCCGACACCCCAACTCGGGATTGCGATCCCCGGCTCCGGCGTTGATGGCGTAGATGCACACCTGGTGGTTGCCATTGGTCAGTGGTGGAAGCAGGAACCGCATGCCCTTGGCCGCCGAGTAGCCGGGATAGGCAGCGGCGACATCGTTGCGGGTCGCTGACGCCACGTACGACCCGCCCCAGCGGCCGTCCACGTAGGCATGCACGGTCACCGGACCGGTTACGTCGGGATCGAGTGCCCATCCAACGACCTCGGCACGAGTCCCAACCTGGCTCACGGACTCGACGTTGCCCGTCGGATTCGCCGGCAACACCACACTGCGACACCCGAGTTGCCCCGGTGATCCACCGGCTCCATCGCGGGCCGAGGCACATACTGTCCGGGGGCCCGAGCCGGTCACCGGCAACCGGGCTGAAAACCCTGGTGTGGGCGCCGACGGATAGAGGGCAGTGACATCCCGCCGGGCAGCGGAGGTTGCCACCGATCCCGCCGGCGAGCCGTTCACGGTGAAATCGACCGTGGTGACGAGCGGAGCATCAGGATCAACGGCCCAACCACTGACCCGGACCCCTGCCGACTCCCCGACAGCCACCTCGAGATTCCCTTGGGGAACGTTGTCGGGGACAACGACCGTGCGACAGCCGAACAGCGGGTTGTCGGTTCCACTGCCGATGTTGATCCCGTAGGCACAGACCTGATGACGACCGGGAGTCACCGACAAGGTGGTGGCGAAACCGCGGTTGGGGCCAGCCCCGGGGTAGACCCGCTCCACATCGGGACGCACCGTGTTCGCCACCGTGGACCGTCCCCAACGACCGTCAACGTAGAGGTGGACATCGATCGGATCGGTGCTGTCGGGGTCGAGTCCCCAACCGGCAATCGTGATCTGTCGGGGCCCTGCGACCGACACGGCATCGAGGCTGCCCACCGGATTCGACACCACCACCCGACAACCGAGCCTCGGGTTGGAATTCCCGGGTCCGGTATTGATGGCAAAGAGGCAGACTTGTCGGGCGTCAGGCCCGAGAGGTACCCGCACAGCGAAGCCGTGGGCATTGCCGTACTGCGGGTAGGCAGCACCCACGTCGGGCCGGGAGGCGTCCGCCGTGTACGCACCGCCCCAGCGCCCATCGACGTAGGCGTGCAAGGTCACGGGACCCGTGGTGTCCGGATCAATGGCCCATCCGGAGACGTCGACGCCGCCGGGAATCCGTCGGGCTCCTTCGAAGTTGCCGAATGGATTCCCCACCGCAGCGGTCCCACCCCCCGGAGTGAGGGCGTAGAGACTTGAGAGATCACAGCAGAACCGGTTGACGTCGACCCGCCCGCTGATCCCGGGGACGACACCGTCGCTCGCCCACTGCCAGATAGTCCAGGTCGGCCAACCCCCCGGGAGTGGTCCGGGCCCCGGCGCACTGGTGTAGCTGGCAATCCACAGCCGGTAATTGGTGAACGCCGTAGAGCTGACGTAGGTGTTCCAGAACCACGGACCGGTGTAGATGATCGGCTGGCGGCCGGTGAGGCGCTGCACCTCGTCAAGCCAGGTGCGGGCCCACGTCGAGACCTGACCCGGGCTCAGACCGTTGTCCTCCTCAAGATCGAGAACGGGCGGCAAGTCGGCCGCCCCGTTCATGACGCCCGTGACGCTGATGAAGTGGCGTGCATCGTCGATAGCCGTGGCCGGATCGGCCTTGGGCTGGGCGTAGTGATAGGCCCCCCGCAGCAGCCCGGCAGCGCCAGCACCGACCCAGTCTCCGGAGAACCAGGGGTTGGTGTAGTAACCCTCGCCGGGCGAGGTCGGGCCTTCGGTCGCCTTGATGAAAGCGAAGAGATGACCGGCGCTGCGCACCGATCCCCAGTTGATCGCTGCGCCTCCCGGGTGCTGCCAACTGGCGATGTCGATACCGGTGATCGCAGAAGCCGGGCCAGCCGTTTGGGCCTCGGCCGCCGGTACGAGCGCCGCAGGGGCAAACGTGCCCGCCACGAGCGGGAGGATCGCCGTCAGGGCGGCGACACAGAGCGAAATTGCCAGTCGCCGTCTCCACACCGCCATAGCCTCACTCCAAGGTCGTGGTCGTTCGCCGCACCCGGGGGCACGACGCCGCCACTGAGGGTAACAGCGACCACCATCACAGGGTCATCGCCCCGGTGTGACCATTGCCTCTCATGAACCCTGCATCGCCCACGCGGTGCGGTTCGCAGCTACTCGAGGTCGATGACGGAGTGATCGCCCACCATGAGCCGGTTCGACCGGGGACGAAGGCCACTGCGACGGACCACGGCTTCCTTGCCGATGAGTGAGTCAGCCAGGCGGGGAATGTCGGTGATGGTGCTCTGCTCCAACACGATCGAGTGCTCAATCTCGGTGTTTATCACTTCGCAGTCGTAGTACACGGAGGTATACGGACCGATGTAACTGTTACGCACCACCGTGCGCTCACCAATGATCGCCGGACCTCGCACCGTCGAGTTGATGATCTGGGCACCGGACTCGATCACTACTCGGCCGAGCAGATGGGAGTCGCCGTCGACCTCCCCGTCGACTCTGGGTTCGAGGGTCTCGAGTACCAGTCGGTTCCCCTCGAGGAGCGGGTCGAGTTTCCCGGTGTCGATCCACCACCCGTCGACCACCTCGTGACGCACTCGCCGGCCATTGTCGATCAGCCACTGGATGGCGTCGGTGATCTCCAGTTCCCCTCGCGGTGAGGGTGCGATGGAGCGCACGGCCTCGTGGATCGAGGCGTCGAACAGGTACACCCCGACCAACGCCAG
>JALRFT010000312.1 GCA_023261915.1 Acidimicrobiales bacterium
GAGAGCTTCCGGTCCGACAAGGACAACGAGCGAACCATCCCCGAGGCGGGCGAGCACACACGGGGTGGCCTCGCCACTGACTTCGCTCACATCTGCCGGACGATCATCGAGATGGAACATCTCGAAGGGGACGCCGAGGCCTGACTCGCAGGATTCCCACTCGGGACGTCGACGGAAGGTGCCGTGGGTGATGTCGCACAATGCGCAGTGGGCTCGCCCCACCCTCGCCCCGAGCCAGTAGGTCAACTCGCCCCACAGCGAACCGTTGGCGTGGTAGACGCCAACGAAGCCGATCACGCGGCGGGGATCCTGCGGCGTCTCACCGTCCATGACGATGACGCTACCCTCGGGGTGGCCGCACCACCCCTCCGGGTGGCGACCGGACCGGGAGGGATGGCAGAGCGGACGATTGCGACGGTCTTGAAAACCGTTGAGGGGCGACCCTCCGGGGGTTCGAATCCCCCTCCCTCCGCTCTATGAGAACCAACATCACCACCACCCGTCCCCTGCTCGGTCGGGCCGCAGTGGCTCTCGCCGTGGGCACCCTGCTCGTCTCTGCATGCAGTTCGGCCGAGACGACGACACCGACGACCGTCGAGACCACGTCATCAACGACCTCCACGACAACGCCCACCGTCACCATTGAGGAGGCCACGGTGATCTACGACTTCAGCACCCCTGAAAACGCGGCGGGGTGGACCACCGTGAACGACACCGTGATGGGTGGCGTCTCGACCGCCACCGCCGTCTGGAACGACGGCGCATTGGTGTTCAGCGGCACGGTGTCACTCGACAACAACGGAGGCTTCACGTCGATGGTGGGCCCCTTCGGTGGGGAACTCGGCGCCGCCGTTGCGACGCAGGCCGGTATCTCCTTGGTTGGCAGCGGGGACGACAAAACCTATGTGGTCCAACTCCGCACCCCGGGGGGCGGCTTCATCCAGCGCTTCGACGCAACCGGCGGGCCACAGGCCGTGTGGGAACTCCCCTTCGCCGGGTTCACCGCCGTCGACTTCATGCTCGACCCCCGACCCGGCGCTGCGCCTCTCGACCCCGCCGCCATCAACCAGTTGGCCGTCTACCTACTCGATAAGCAGAAAGGCCCATTCAGTCTCTCACTGACCGGGGTGCTTGGACTCGGCTCCTGAGTACCGACTCAGCCGGTAAAAGCAGGAATGGCCGTCACCTCAAGAGGTGACTCGGTCGGCAGTGGAGTTGGTGTGGCACGGCGAGCAAGGACCGCGCCGGCGAGCACGGCACGGACCGCGTCGTAGGCCGGCTTGGGGGCGAACGCACCGTCGAAGAGCAGCGGCCGAGTGGGGGTGGGGAAGATCCCGAGACCATCGAGCCACGTATTGGCATCAGTCACCCCCCACACGGTGATCTCCGTGCATCCGGTAACGGCCAGACACGCCGCCACCACCCGCCCGAAGGCTTCAGCCTGATCCACGAGGACGGTGTCACTCCCGGGGGGGATGGGGATGTCGAGTTCGGTGATCGCCACCTCAAGACCAAGGTCGGTGAAGTCCCGCAACTGCTGGGCCAACTGGTCCACGTCGGGGCCGTTCACCGAGGGCCGGTGCACCTGGAGGCCCACGCCATCAATCGGGGCACCGGCGGCCAGCAGGTCCCGAACCAGTGCCAGGAACGCTTGATGTTTACCCGGCACCCAGTCGGTGCCGTACTCGTTGATCCAGAGTTCGGCGTCCGGGTCTGCTGCCTGCGCGGCGTTGAACGCCGAGACCATCCACCCCGACGGCAACACCCGGTGGAACACACTGTCAGCGAGCGCCGTCCCCCCGGACTCCAGCGGCTCATTGATGACGTCCCAACGCTGCACCCGACCGGCGTAGTGGCCGGCGACGGTGGCGATGTTGTTGGCAACGACGGCGGCAAGCGCATCCGGATCGGTCTCCGCCTTGACCCAGTCGGGTGTGAAGGTGTCCTGGGTCCACACCAGTGTGTGGGCCCGGACCTGCATCCCGTTGTCCCCGGCGAACGTGACGACGGCGTCGCCGTCGTCGAAGGTGAACACCCCCGGGTCCGGGTTGGTCGAGTACCACTTCAGGGCGTTCTCGGGGGTGAGCGAGTTGAACTCACGCGCCAGCGTCTGGGCATAGGGGCCGGGTTCGACCTCAGTGGCCTCGGCTGTGGCCCCGATGCGGATACCGAGCTCGTGCTGTTGCCCGGTGTGCGCAGTGTCGATGTCGACCTAGCCGAGGGGGCCGTGATCGTGACTAGCGATGGCCCCCTGGACGTGGACCAGGTGCGGGAGGCCATCGACGAGGCCGGCTACTCCCTCGAAGGCTGATCAGCCGAAGCGACCGGAGATGTAGTCCTCGGTGCGGGGATCGTGGGGGGCCGTGAAGATCCGGCGCGTCGGGCCGTACTCCACGAGCCGGCCGTGGCGCACACCGTTGGCGTCAACGTCGGCGGTGAAGAACGCCGTCCGCTCGGACACTCGGGCGGCCTGCTGCATGTTGTGGGTCACGATGCCGATCGTGTAGTCCTTGGCGAGTTCCTTCA
>JALRFT010000341.1 GCA_023261915.1 Acidimicrobiales bacterium
ACGATGGCGTCACGGGCCTCGGTCTCGGCGGCCCCCCGCTCGGCCTTGTCGGCAATGGTCTGGGATGCAGCCAGGCGATCGCCGCCCACCTCACGCACCGCCGCAATGATCTCGTCGGAGTAGTCGACCTGGGCGGGGTAGTCCATGGTCGGCTTGGCGCCACCGACCTTTTCCAGGAGTTCGAGCTGCAGTTCGATGGACTGACGGATCCACGCCTTGGCGGCCTCGAGGCCACCGGCCAACACGGCCTCGGTCACCTTGGGGGCACCCTCGGCGAAGCGCTCGTGGGCACCTTCGGTGCCGCCGGCCTCCACCATCATGATGGCGATGTCAGAACCGTCGGCGGTCTCCCGCCCGGCCACGACCAGCTCGAAGGTGCACTCGTCACCCTCTTCGTAGGTGGGGAACGGAATCCATTCGCCATCGGTCGACCACGCCACACGCACCGCCCCGATGGGACCGGCGAAGGGGACGTCGGAGACCATGAGAGCCGCCGACGCGCCGTTGATGGCCAGCACGTCGTAGGGGGTGGACAGGTCGGTACCCAACACGGTGCCCACAATGTGGACCTCGTTGCGGAAGTCGTCGGGGAACGCCGGCCGGATGGGCCGATCGATGAGCCGACAGGTCAGCACGGCGTTGTCTGACGCCTTGCCCTCCCGGCGGAAGAACGATCCGGGAATCCGCCCGGCGGCGTACATGCGCTCCTCGATGTCGACGGTGAGCGGGAAGAAATCGATGCCGTCCCGCACACCCTTGGAGGCTGTGGCGGTGACGAGCACGACCGTGTCGCCGAGGCGAACGGTGACGGCGCCACCGGCCTGGGCGGCGAACTTGCCGCTCTCGAATCCGAGAATCTTGTCGGCAGCGCCCTGCACGGGACTGTCAACGGAATGGGACTGGGCCATGGTGATGGCTCCTCTCCGGACGGAATTCCCGCCCGATGTGGAGGGTGTCCGCTGGCCAGTTCCCAGTGGAGGCTGCCGGGTCGTTCCGGCAGTCACCACTGACAACTGTGCACTGGGACACACCTCGTTGGTGTGTAGATGATCCCGACCGACTCGGCCGGGATCGGGGGTCCGCCGGCGGCGGAGATCCCGTCGGTCAGCGCCGCAGGCCGAGCTTGGCGATGATCGCCCGGTATTCCTCGACGTTGTTGCGCTTCACATAGTCCAGCAGACGGCGACGCTTGCCCACGAGCATGAGCAGGCCGCGGCGGCTGTGGTGATCCTTCTTGTGCACCTTGAGGTGCTCGGTGAGGTGGGTGATCCGGTCGGTGAGCAGAGCGATCTGCACCTCGGACGAACCGGTATCGCTGTCGTGGAGACGGTGCGCCTCGATTGTGGTCGCCTTGGGGGGCAGGTTGGCTGGAGCTCCGGACATCGGGTCTACCTCGTTGCTGGGCCGTCGGCCCGTCGGTGGGAATGGGTCCCGGCCTCCCGGACCGTCGGCCCCGCCGCACCGACTAATCGGTGTGGGGAGGGCTCCCAACATGAACGGGACGCCGCACCAGGGGGGCACATGCACCTCTGGCGCACCTTCCGGGGACCGGAAGGCTCCTCACAACATACCAGCAGGCCCCAACAAACCCCAAAGGCAGGGCTACTCAGGCGTCCTGGGGGGCTGGGCAGCGAGACAGGAGTTCGTCGAGCGCATGGCGCACCCCCGCCGCCAGATCCCAGTGATCAGGCACCAATTCCCGACAGACCAGGAAACCGACATCGACCTGCTGGCAGTAGGAGAACACCGTGATGTTCAGACCCGTGCCATACAGCAGCGGCCCCATTGGGTAGAGGGCCTCCACCGGGGATCCGGCACACCAGATGGGGAACGACGGGCCTGGGACGTTGGAAATGATCGTATTCATGAGCGGCGGCAGGGAGCGGTCGAGGCCGGCGAGGGTGTACATGCGCGCCGCAAGATCAATGAGGGCCGGCGGTGCCGTCTCGGAGATCCCCATGATTTTCTCGGCCGCCAGAGCCTGCTGCATCTCCTTGGCACTGCGTGTCGTTTCGGCGATCGCCATGAGACGGTCGACGGGATCGTCAACGTCGGTAGCAAGCGACGTGAACATGGCCGCCACCTTGGTCCCCACGCCACGATCACCTTCGGCGCGCATCGACACCGGCACCTGAGCGATGAGCGGCGACGCCGGGAGTTCATCCCGGCTCATGAGGTAGGCCCGCAACGCCCCACTGCATACAGCCAGCACCACGTCGTTGACCTTCACCCCGAAAGCGTTCTTGATACGTCGCACGTCATCGAGAGGCATCGACGTGAAGGCAAACCGCCGATTGGGGGTCAGCTCGGCATTGAATGATGCTCGCGGCGCCTGCAACGGAAGGGGCGCTGGCACCTGCCGCCGCCGCAGCGGCACGAGACGCACCCCCTGACGGACGGTCTGCACCATGAACCGGGTGGCTCGCACCGGCGTCAACGCCGCCGAGGCAATGCCACGCACCAGAAGTTCCTGGGCCTGGGGCACGACGGGCACCGGCCGACGCTTCGGGGTGAGCTCCTCGCTGGGGAGTGGCGGGTCGGGCTCAAGATCCATCAACAGCGTGGCCACCTCGCTGCCCGTGACCCCGTCGACGATGGCGTGGTGGATCTTGGCAAGGATCGCCACCCGCCCGTCGGCGAGTCCTTCGATGAACCACATCTCCCACAAAGGACGTGACCGGTCGATCTTGCGACCCACGAGATCCCCGATGAGGTTGCCCAACTGCTGGTCCCCTCCGGGGGCGGGCAACTGGATGCGGTGCAGATGGTCGTTGATGTCGATGTGGGGGACATCGACCATCACCGGGCGGTCGAGCCCGAGGGGGACCTCGACGAGTTCCCACCCGAACTGGGGGACGAGATGCAGTCGCGCCGCAATATGTTCGGCGAACGCCTCGAAGGTGAAGGGTCGCACGCCCCGCGACGGATCCACGATGACCACGGCGGAGACGTGCATGTGCCACGACGGGGTCTCCCCGTAGAGGAAGGCGGCATCCATGCCGCTCACTCGGTGCGCCACCATCCCCCTTACACCCCCTCGGTGACGGCCGGCCGCCATCCCTCGACCGGGCCGAAGGCCTCAACGAGCAAGCGGGTGGACGAGACGTCCACCCCGAGACCGACCTCGGACACACCTTGTTCCCGACCGGCGGCCCGCAACGCTGCAGTCCACGCCGCCGCCTGATCGTCCACCCCACCCACTGGCAGCGTCCCGGCGCCCCACGACGCCACGGTGATGTCCAGTTGCCATGCCACGGCAAGCTCGAGGAGCTCAGCAGTGAACGGATCGTGTGGCTCGGTGGTCACGGCGACTGCCGGTCTCCCCTCAAGGGCAGCGGCAATGGCCGCAGCGACGGCGAACCCCGGTGCCCGCAGACCCGGGAGTCGCAGAGCCCCGGGCGAAGCATCGGTAGATACCCGAGCGAGCCAGAGCCCGGCCGGCCCACCATCGGCCGCAAGCAGGGTGTTACGACGCGCCACCGCACCGAGTGCCCGGCATGCGGCCACCGGCGACGAGTCCCCGGGTTCGCCCGCCAGACAGGCCTCGATCACCGATGCTGTGACCTCCGAGAGCGCCGACGGCGCTGGCATCGGGGGTACCGGTGGCTCCCAGCGCAGACCCAAGGTGGCGAGGTGCACGGGATCTACCTCGAGCACCTGGGATCCAAGTGACCACGGTGGTTCGTCAGGTCCGCGATCAAGCTCAACACCGTCGACACCACTGACCACCACGAACGGTGCACCACTGACTCCGGCCATCGCCAAGTCCTCGGACTGCAGGGTCACCACGCCATCGAACGCCGGGTCGGAGCCCGACACCATGCCCGCCGCTCCCGGGACCACGACGATGCGCATTCCGCCGTCGTGAGCCAGTTGCACGAGATCCCCCACTCGACCCGCCCGGCCCACACCCGGACCGGCAACGATGACGGCACCCACCCCGCGCATGTCCTCAGCCAAGGTCATGGCCGCACCGCCGTGACCCACTTCGATGACGTCGTGCTCCCCCGCCGGGGCGTCGAGGTCGACATCGACAACGAGTTCAACACCCGCACCTGATGAACCCGTCACGGCCGGACGGTCCCATGCGGCCACTAGCGAGAGCAGTTCCTCAGGGTCGGTGACGACCAACGGCGCCGACCGCATCCCCGGCGTTGCCCCGACGACGAGGCGACGACCGGGCAGCAGCGCCACTCCCGGAGCCGGGCCGACCCGTCCTGCCGCCAGTGCCAGCGTGGCCGCGAGCAGCGGCTCATCGACGCGGACGTGAGCCATCCCTGCGATTCCGCTAATGCCATCGGAGGGGGCGCCGAAGACCCGGGTCACACCGAGGTGGGCGAGGGCACCGCCGAGCAGGTCCCCAACACACTGGCCGGGGCCGACACCAGTCACCTCACCTGCGTCCACGGGGTTCCTTCCACCTTCAGCGCCACCGGATGCCTCGGACCACAACGTCGACGGGCCCCGATCCGGGAGGCAAATGCTAGGCGGCACCCCCGCCGCGAGCCTGATCGGCTGGCGCAGGTCCGAGCGAGTGTGCCCCAACAGCCTCAGGGGGACTAGACAAAGGGAGTTCAGCCGGATCCATGACGAGGAGTACCTCATGCCAGAAGCCGTGATCGTCGCTACTGCCCGCACCCCCATTGGCCGGGCGTTCAAGGGCTCGCTCGTGAACTGCCGGCCCGACGACCTTTCCGCCATCGCCATCGAGGCCGCTCTCGCCCAGGTCCCCGAATTCGATCGCAACGAGGTTGAGGACCTGCTCATGGGTTGTGGCCAGCCTGCGGGGGAGGCCGGGAACAACATCGCCCGAAACGTCGCCATCCTCGCCGGCATGCCCGACGTCCCGGGCGTCACCGTGAACCGCTACTGCTCCTCGTCGCTGCAGACCATTCGCATGGCCGCTCACGCCATCCGCGCCGGCGAGGGTGACGTGTTCATCGCCGCTGGAGTGGAGACCGTCAGCCGCTTCCAGTTCGGCATGGCCGACAGCGGACCGCACAACACCTTGTTCACCGATGCCGAAGCCCGCACTGCCCAGCGGGCCGAGGGCGGCCAGGGCACGTGGACGCCGGGCGCCGGACTCCCCGACGTCTACATCGCCATGGGCCAGACCGCTGAAAACGTCGCTGAGGCCGAGGGCGTGACCCGGGAGGAGATGGACGAGTTCGCCGCCCTGTCGCAGCAGCGGGCCTCGGCCTCACTTGAGCGTGGTTTCTGGGAGATGGAAATCACTCCGGTGCACACCACCGACGCCGAGGGCAACGCCGTGACGGTCACCACCGACGACGGCATCCGGCCCGGCACCACCGTGGAGGGTCTAGCCAAGCTGGGCCCGGCATTCCGCCCCGACGGTCGTGTCACGGCGGGTAACGCCTGCCCCCTCAACGACGGGGCCGCCGCCGTCATCGTCATGAGTGACACCCGGGCCGCCCAACTGGGCCTGACCCCTCTCGCCCGCATCGTGTCGTCGGGAGTCTCGGGTCTCAACCCCGAGATCATGGGCATGGGCCCCGTCGAGGCCAGTCGCCAGGCGCTCCAGCGGGCCGGGATGTCGATCAACGACATCGATCTCGTCGAGATCAACGAGGCCTTCGCCGCCCAGGTCCTTCCCTCGGCCCGCCACCTCGGTGTGAGCATCGACAAGCTGAACGTCAACGGCGGCGCCATTGCGGTGGGTCACCCGTTCGGCATGACCGGCG
>JALRFT010000088.1 GCA_023261915.1 Acidimicrobiales bacterium
GGCTGAGCGCCTCAAGACGGATGGTCAGGTTCACAGCCACCGAACCGGGTGTGCCGTCGGCGGGAACCGTGCCGGTCACCGGACCAGCAATCAGGAACGCCGTCGCCGGAATCGGGTCGGTGATCGGAATCGGGTCCACGGCAAGCGTGCCGTTGAACTCGCCGGTGTCAGCGTCCCACTGGCCGTCAAGGGCACTCGTGGGCGAAGCGGGGATGTCCACGGTGCCGAGTGTACCGAGGGTGAGCTGACCGCCAGCGAGCGTGAAGTACACGCGCTGCGTGGCGGCCTGTGCCGTACCGGCACCAATGAGGAGGGCCATGGCGCCAGCGACAACCGCAGCACGCACCCCCCAGGAACGGGTCTTGATCATTGAGATGAACTCCTTGTTCGGGTGATCCCCACGGCGTGGGGCTGACTCACAGTGGCCACCACCCGCCACGACACCCCCCGGATTCTCGAGATCCCCCGGGAAGCGACCGTCACGGTCAGCAACCAGAGCAAATCATGGCACATCAGAGGTGATAGGTCACACATTTGGCGTCCTCAATCCCAATAAATCATGGGATTCCGGTGGCCGTCCGCTCCTCACCGGCGATCCTGCGGAGGTGGAGCAGGAGCCAAGACCAGGGATTTGGTCCGCTCAGCCCCCGAAAGCGTCTGAGGGCACCTCATTGCTGCGGGCCACCACAGCCTCAACCACGACGTGGGCGACCCGGGCGGGGCTGAGCCCTTCGGGCAGCCGGGGGGCGGCGCCGGCGAGGGGCCGATCGGCGAGACCAGTCTCGGTGTGCGGTGGGCGCACGTCACACACAGTGATCCCCGACCGACGCAATTCCCGAGTCAGCGACGTGTCGGCGGCAGTGAGTGCCGCCTTGGTCGCCGAGTACGCCGACATCCCCGGCAGTGGGGACTCGGCCACGACCGCAGACAGGTTCACGACAAACCCTCCATCACGTGACCCCGCCGGGGCCGACAGTATCGGCACCAGCCGTTTGAGCATCCACAGCGGGCCGAGGACATTGGTCAGGAAGAGTTCTTCCATGACGTCGTCGGGAGTGTCGACGAGGTTGCCGAAGGCGACGACGCCGTGGGCGAACACCACCCCGTCGAGTCGGCCGAACTTTTCGGTGACCGCCGCAGCGAGGACGTCCCCCGCTTCCGGGTCACGGACATCGCACACGACGAGTGCCGCGTCGTTGAGTTGCGGGTGGCCAGCGGCAGTGACCCCCAGACGTTCAGCATCCCGACCGACGAGCACCACCTGGGCGCCACGCTCGGCGAACTGGTGGGCGAGCGGGGTGCCGAGGCCACCAGTGGCTCCGACGATGGCGACCACGGCGCCATCGAGATTGCGTCCGGTTGTGTCAGCCATGACCACAGTGTGCCCGCCCGGGCGTAGCAGTGCCCACCCGCAATCTCGGGTTCGGGATGCGAGGAGCTACTCGTAGACCTGTCGGGTCACGGTCGGGTTCCACTCCTCATCGGTCACGACGAACACCGTGAAGATCTTTGAGGTGGTGTCCCCGAACTCGTTGAACGCCACCTGGCCGGTGATGCCCGTCGTTTCGGTGGCCGCCACCTCACTGTTCACCTTGGCTCGAACCGCAGCGTTCACCCCGTCCTGGCCCTCGAGGGCAGTCTTGGCCGCCTCAATGAGCACGTTGGCGGCGTCGTAGGCGTAGGGCCCATATTCGGTGGGGGGATCGGAGTACCCGGCCTCGGTGTAGCCATTGAAGTACTCGGGAGCATCGAGTGACGAGTTGGGAACGCCCACCGAGGAGGCGATGTCACCGTCCGAGGCAGCACCGGCAACGGTGATGTAGGCCTCATCCTTCATGCCGTCGCCTCCCATCATCGGCCCGGTGTAGCCGGCCGCAGCGAGCGCCAGCTTGAACTGGCCGGCCACGTTGTACTCGCCTCCGAAAAACACGAGGTCGGGATTGGAGGCAACGACACGAGCCGCCACTCCCGGCAGGTCATAGGCGGCCTGATCATCGGGCAACGTGGTGAGCGATGACACCGTGGCCCCCTCTTGGGTGACCGCCCCCGCGAAGTCGTCGGCAAGACCAGCGCTGACGGGTTTGGGTTCGGTCACCACGGCGATGCTGCGTGCCCCGAGGTCGTCGTAGGCGTAACCGGAGAGCAGCGGACCCTGTTCGGCGTCGGTGGCGACCATGCGGAAGTAGGTCGGCCACACCCGCTCGGGGAACAACACCGGGTCCGGACCGCGACTCAGCGTCGGGTCGGTGTTGGACGGCGAGATCATGGTGATGCCCGCAGCGTCGAGCACCGGCATCACCTCGGCGGCCACACCCGAGTTGTAGGTACCCACCACACCGACCACCGAGGGAATCGCCGCCATGCGTTCGGCGGCGGCGCGCCCCACGGCCGGGTCGGACGAATCGTCGAGGGCCTGGACCTCGATGGTGTAGCCCGGGATGGCGTTGCGGGCGTTGGCCTGCTCGGCGGCCAACCGCACCGAGTTGGCAATGCCCAGACCATAAGAGGTCAGACCGTTCTCAAGAGGGGCGATGACCCCGATGGTCACCACTTTGGTCTCGGCCACCGGTTCTTCCGACGCACACCCCACCCCGACGAGTGACAGGGCGGCAACACCGGCGAGCAGCACACGCAAAAGAGGGCGTCGATGGGGAATCAAGATGGGTGACGTCATGGACAGATCGTACCGGTCCCGCTCATCCCGCAGCGGGTGCTCACAGCTCTCCGGCATCGAGGCGGGCCAGGACCTCGGTGGCCCGGGCCCGAACCTCGTCGATGTCCCCGAGTCGCCGCATGGCGTGCACCTGCCGGGAGGTACGCGGGTTGGCGACCAGTCGTTCCTCGTGACGGGCCACGAAATCCCAGTAAAGGGTGGTGAACGGACAGGCGTCGTCTCCGGTGCGCTTACGGCGGTCGTACCGACACCCGCTGCAGTAGTCGCTCATGCGATGGATGTAGGCGCCCCCCGAGGCGTAGGGCTTCGACGCCATCCGACCACCGTCGGCGTACAGGGCCATGCCCACCACGTTGGGCAACATCACCCACTCGGCCCCGTCCACGAACGACGACCACATCCATCGGGTCAGCGCCCACGGGTCCACCCCGGCAGTCAGCGACAGGTTCCCGAGCACCATGAGTCGCTGGATGTGGTGGGTCCATGCGTACCGATCGACGTCGGCGAGGACGTGGGACACACACCGCATGTCGGTGGACGCCGAGCCCGTGAACGCCGGCGGCAGGGGCCGGGTGGCGCCCAGCGCGTTGTCCCGGCGGTAGTCGGGCATCCACAGCCAGTACACACCCCACACGTATTCCCGCCAACCAATCACCTGACGGATGAATCCCTCAGCGGAGGCGAGCGGTATCGACCCCGCCCGCCACGCCGCGTCAACGGCGTCGCACACCTCATCGGGTCGCAACAACCCGATGTTGAGATACGGCGACAACAAGGTGTGCGCCAGGTGCCACGAGGTGGTCAACATGGCATCCTCATGCGGCCCGAACACGGGCAGCACGTCGGTCACGGCGTACTCGAGCCGTCGCAGGGCCTCGACCCGAGATGTTGCCCACGTGCCGTCGGGATCGGCACCCACACATCCCGCCGGCAGCCCGTCGAGCACCTCCCGGTCGAGATCATCGAGTGGTGTGGTCAACGGCGTCGGCCATGCCCGGCCGTCAGTTGGAGGCGGTTCACGGTTCTCGGTGTCGAAGTTCCACCGCCCGCCCGCCGGTTCGTCACCGTCCATCAGGTAGCCGAGCCGACGCCGCTGGAACCGGTAGAAGTCCTCCATCCGCAGTTGCCGCCGGGACCCGGCCCACTCGGCGAACACTTGGCGATGACACAGGAAATGGTCGGAGGCGACACTCGTGACCCCGAGCCGGTTCAGCATCTGCTGGGCGTCCCACGAATGCGCCTCGGTGGCGAGGACTTCGGTGGGTGAGAACTCACGACAGTGTTCCGCGTGACCGGTCGCCAACGTTGCGGCGTGTCGGTAGTCGACCTCGAAACCTTCGAGTCGCAGCGCCTCAGCGAAACGACGCATGGCCGTGAGGATCAGGTGGGCACGCTGGCGGTGCCACGGCTCAGCACTGAGCTTGGCGGCGGACTCGACCATCAGCACCCGGGTGTCCGCCGGTGACGCGTCACGCAGTGTCGGCAGTTGACGATCGAGTTGGTCCCCGAAAACCCATACGGTGCGGCGGGCCGTCATCTCAGAAGAACCGCCGTTGTTGGCCATGACGGACAGTTGAGCATGTCCGCCGCCGCCGTGTCGGAAGGCGGCGCTCAGGCGTCGCCGGTGCGGGCCGCCACGTAGTCAGCGAACTCGGTCAGGGTGGCCAGCATGGGGTAGTCGTGCTCGGGGATGTCGACACCGATGGCGACGGCGACTCCTTCAATGAGGGCGAGCACGTCCATCGAGTCCAGATCGAGTTCGTCCCGCAGGTCGAGGTCGCCATCGAGTTCGAAGGGATCGATCTCGGGGGCAACACGGGCCAGCACACCTCGCACGACCTGTTGGGCAGTATCGGGGGTCACAGGAGATTCTCCTCAGGGTCACGAACGCCAGTGGCTGAAGGAGTCGTGGGGGGCGGAGCGGAGCGAAGTGATTCGGGCGCGGCGAGCGAGGCCGCCACCGCTGCGAGAAACCGGGCCCCGTCGTGCCCATTGGACGCCCGGTGATCCGCCGCCACGGTGAGCGTCACCGTCGGGGCGGCCACGACCGTTCCCGCATCCGCCCACGGACGCTCGGCGACCACACCGACCCCGACCATGGCCACCTGGGGCGGGTAGATCACCCCGAACACCGTGTCGACCCCCCGCTCGCCGAGGGCGGTGGCCGTGATAGTTGGAGTCCCCATGGCCCACGCCGGCAGGTTTCCCGCCCGGGCACCACTCACCACGGTGCGGAGCCGATCCATGAACGTCGGCACCCCGAGTCGGTCGGCGCCGGGGATGACCGGAGCGAGCAGACCTCCGCCGCGTAACGAGACCGCCATACCGAGATCGACCTCGGGATGCTGTTCATGGTGATCATCAACCCAATGGCCGTTGAGAGCCGGGTGGGCCGCAGCAGCACGAGCCACTGCCGCGGCCACGAGTGCGCCGATGACCACCCGCTCCCCGACTGGAAGTTCGCGGTTGAGATCAGTCAACCACGAACTGGCTGCCCGCAGATCCATCTCGAGCGAGAGGTAGTAGTGCGGGATGTCGCGTTTGGATGCGGACATGAGCGCTCCGACCCGCTGACGCAGCCGTTCACGTCGCTCGGGAGTCCAGTGGTCCGACACCGGTTCCGTCACTGGCGTCACAGTCCCCACAAGGTCGTCACCCGTCACCGCTCCAGCGGGCCCGGTCCCCGTCACCCTCGACAGGTCCACGCCCGCTGCGGCAGCAAGGCGACGAGCCCGCGGTGAACTCTTCACCTCTGAACCCGGGACCCGGGACCGAGGTTCGATGGGCGGTCGGGGTTCCACCGGCGGCGGTTCAGGCGCCGGTGGCGGCTCCGGTCCTTCGGGAACGTCGCCGCCGGGTGATGACGAGACGTCGGTGGCACCCGTCGCCGTGGCAGTTCGGAGTCGGGCGAGCACACCACCGACCGGGATCTCGTCGCCCTCGGCGGCCACGAGTTCGTCGACCACCCCGTCCTCGAACACTTCCACTTCGATGGTCGACTTATCGGTGTCGACCACCGCCACAATGTCCCCCCGGTGGACCTCGTCGCCGACCGCGACCCGCCACTCCACGAGGGTGCCACTGTCCATGTCAGCGCCGAGAGACGGCATCGTGAAATCACCCACCGCTCAGCCCCCCACTCCGCGTATGGCGGCGACGATGTCCTCGACCTGGGGCAGCGCAGCACGTTCGAGCTGGGCGGCGTAGGGAACGGGAACCTCGGCCGCGCACACCCGCGCCACCGGGGCGTCGAGTTCGTAGAAGGCCATCTCGCTGATCTGGGCGGCGATCTCAGCAGACAGACCTACCGATCGCCACGCCTCGTCGACCACCACCGCCCGATGCGTGCGGGACACCGACTCGACGACCGTCTCGGTGTCGAGCGGACGCAGGACCCGCAGGTCGATGACTTCAACCGCCATGCCCTCTGACGAGCACTGCTCGGCCGCCTCGAGCGCCTTGGGGAGACTGCCGCCGTGGGTCACGACGGTGACGTCGGTGCCGGCCCGGCGCACGGCAGCGCTCGTGAGGTCGACGGCCGGACACGGGTCGGGTAACTCGCCCCGCACGGGGTAGAGCGCGCCGTGTTCGAACATCAGAACCGGATCAGGATCGGCGAGGGCAGGCGCGAGCATGCCGTAGGCGTCAGCGATCGTGGCTGGGGCAACCACCCGCAGCCCGGGGATGTGGGCGAACATGCCTTCCAAAGAGTGGGAGTGCTGAGCAGCGAGTTGGCGTCCCCCACCGGTCGTCATGCGGATCACGAGCGGCACCCCCACCTGCCCAGCTGACATGTGCCGGAGGGTGGCGGCGTTGTTCATGATCTGGTCGAGCGCCAACAGGGCGAAGTTGACGGTCATGATCTCCACAATGGGGCGCATCCCGGCGATGGCGGCGCCGATGCCGGCACCGACGAACGCCGATTCGCTGAGCGGCGCGTCGCGGATCCGTTCGGGACCGAACTCTTCAAGCAACCCGAGACTGACCGCGAACGAACCGCCGTAGCGTCCAACGTCTTCACCCATGAGGAACACGCGCTCGTCACCCCGCATGGCGTCACCGACGGCGGCCCGCAACGCCTCCCGGTAGCTCACCACCGTGCCGGTCACGATCCGGTCCCGGCCATGACGTGGTCCAACAGGGTTTCGACCCTCTCGGGCGTACCCGCCTCAGCGAAGGTCACGGCCCCGTCCACTTCGGCCATGACCTCGGCGTCGATGGCATCGAGCGCCGCCGATGATGTGCCTGCGACCTCGAGTGCCGCCCGACCCACAACCAGCGGATCCCGTTGGCGCCACGCCGCCACCTCATCGCGACTCCGATATCGCTCCGGGTCGTACATCGAGTGCGCCCGCAACCGGTAGGTGCGGGCCTCGATGAAATGGGGTCCGCTCCCGGACCGCACAGCAGCCACGGCATCGGCGGCCACGGCCGACACCGCAGCCACATCCATACCGTCGACCGATTGAGCGGCGAGGCCGTAGGTCCCGGCCCGACCGGCGAGGTCGGTTGAGGCGTGGGACGCGGCGAGGGCGGTGCCCATGGCGTAGAGGTTGTTCTCACACACGAACAGGACCGGCAGGTGCCACAGCGCCGCCAGGTTGACCGACTCGTGGAACTCGCCTTCGGCCATCGCCCCGTCACCGAAGAAGCACACGGTGACGAGGTTGCGCTGGCGCATG
>JALRFT010000110.1 GCA_023261915.1 Acidimicrobiales bacterium
CTCGCCGGGGTGAGGTCGTAGTCGTCGTCGGGGAACTGCCGTTCCGCTTCGGTGTCACGCACCACCGGCGGTACCCCGGCGTCACGCAACACCGCAGTGGCATACGCGGTGAGTTCTCGGGCAATCTGCAGCGGGTTGCCCCGCTGGTCGTCAACGTCGGTGGCCAGCAACATCCGGATGCGGGGGCCGAGTTCGTCGGTGGCGGCCACCCCCGCCTCGCGGGCGGCGTCGATGACGTTCCCGGCAACATCGGTGGCATCGGGGGAGTCAGAGTACGCAGAGACGATGCGGATCACGTTGCGTTCCACCCACGGTCCGAGTGCGGCCACCATGCCATTAGCGAGATCGTCGGCAAGTTCGGTGAGTCGCTGGTCGTCGGTAACCACGTCGTCGGAGTTGGCATCGGGAGCCATGGCGACCATGCTTGCCCATGTGGACACATCACCGCGCATCGTCGGACGTCCGACCGGGTCGGGCCGGTCGGGTGGGCTCAGGAGCTGGTGACGTGCGTATCCGGGCGTTGAGTGTGTTCGAAGGGGTCGTCTACCACTGCTGGGCCGTGGACAGCACTGCCCCGTCCCGGCCCACGCTCGAAGTTGAGGCGTTGCTGCGACCCGGTGATGCCGACGCCGAAGCCGGCCCGCTGTTGTTGAGCGTGGCCGACTACATCGTGATGGTGGGCGGTCTTGAAACCGCCCGGCCGTGCCTCGTCGAGCTCGCCGCTGCGGGTCGCATCGTCGAACATCTGGGGGTTGACCACATCGCCTTCCCCACGTGGACTCCTGTGGAACCAACGGTCGTCGGAAGCGACAACGACACCGCTAGCGACCCCGATGACGACACTCCTCCAACGCCGTCCCTCAGAGTCGTTCGCGACGACACCAACTGACCCTTTCGGCGACATGGGCTGTCACCACTGGTCCCGCACGTGCCAGCGTTCGCCCCAACAACATCGACATCCGACTCCTGGCATCGGTAACTCGCCACAAATCAGCGAATTACGGAAACTTAGGCCTCGAGCCTGCCCAAAACCGGCGAGCGTGCGACACCCTCAGATCGTTCGTCCTGTCCCCTCCCAGTGCGGGTCCCGCAACAGGCGCTTGTAGAGCTTTCCGGTGGGCTGGCGGGGCAGCACGTCAACCACTTCGAGTCGCCGGGGCACCTTGTACCCCGCTAGGTGCTGGCGACAGTGCTCAATAAGCGACTCCTCAAGATCGCCGTCACCGGTAGCGCCCGCCACGAGTTCCACCGACGCCATGACCTGTTCCCCGAACTCGTCGTCGGGAATGCCGTATACCGCGGCGTCGGCCACCGCCGGATGGGTGACCAGTACCCCTTCGATCTCGGCGGGATAGATGTTCACCCCACCCGAGATGATCATGTCGATCTTGCGGTCACTCATGAACAGGTAGCCGTCGTCATCGAGGTACCCGACGTCCCCAAGTGTGCCCATCCCCTCGGGGCCGTGGGCGGCGCGGGTCTTGTCCGGGTCGTTGTGATACTCGAAGTCGGCACCCACCTTGGACCGGAACCAGATCTGACCCGACTCACCAGGTGCACAACGCTCCCCGTCGTCGCTGAACACGTGCACCTCGGCCATCGGGGTTTCCCGACCCAGACTGCCGGGGCGTTCCAGCCACTCGGCACCGGTGATCATGGTGAGAAACCCGCCTTCGGTGCCGCCGTAGTACTCACTGACCACCGGCCCCCACCACTCGAGCATGCTGCGCTTCACCTCCGGCGGGCACGGAGCGGCGCCGTGCATCACCGTGGTCATCGACGATCCGTCGAACCCGTTGCGCACCTCATCGGGAAGCTTCAGCATCCGCACGAACTGGGTGGGTACGAAATGCACGTTGGTGACACCATGACGGTCAATGGCGTCGAGCGTGGCGGCCGGTTCGAACCGGGGGCGCATGACCAATGTGGAACCGCTCGACATGAGCGGGAACATGGCGAACACCCATTGGGCAGAGTGGTACATCGGACCGTCGAGCAGCGTCACCCCTGCCGGTGGCAGACCGAGCATCCCAACAAAACTGCCAGCCACCAGTTCCCACAGAACGATGTCCTCACCGGTGCGGTTCAGTGATCCCCGCACCCCCTTGGGGAACCCGGTGGTGCCCGACGTGTAGAACATCGGGCCGCCCGTGCACTGCCCATCAGGTTCGTCGCTCGATGCTGACGCCACCCAGGTCGTCAACGGCACAAACACCACACCGTCGATCTCAAATCGTCCGGATGGTTCCTCGGCATCGATGACCACCCGCAAGCCGCAAGCCTGCGCACCATCTCGGCCTAGAGCGTTGGCGGCGGTGGCCACGAAGGGTGCCTCGACGAACAGTGCCTTGGCACCCGAGTCGGTGAGGACGTGGTGGAGTTCGTCGGCCACCCAGTGCCAGTTCACCGGCACCACCACCCAACCGGCGTGTGCAGCGGCGAGTGTGACGTCCACGAGTTCACGGCGGTTGCCACACAGCACCGCAATGGTGTCACCCACCTCGAGACCTGACGCACGGCCGGCATGGATGATCCGGTTCACCGCTGCGTTCAACTCGTCGAACGTCGCCTCACCGTGCTCGTCGATGACGGCGGGTGCCGATCCCCGGGTGTCGAGCATTCGGGACAACAGGTATGCCACAGCCGCTTCCCCCTTGGGTGTGTCTGACGGCATCGTAACGGGTGGCCCTGATGCCGTCCGGGGGAGATAGGTACGGCTGGTTACGGTTCGGTGCTGAGAGGCGAGCGAGGCCGACGGGGGTGCAGCGAGCCCGGTCGAAAGCCACGACCCGACCGCGCCGGTCGACGATTTCGGCCATGATGCTGGTTCGACCTGTTTCGACAATGGGGGTGGCGCAATGGCCCGACTGGTGCCTGAGGACTTCTCGACTAAAACGATGCCGTACGAGACCGAGCGACGGGTTGTCGAAGCCCTTCTCGCCCTACCCGACTCGTGGTTCATTCTCCCCAACGTCCGGCTCCTGCGGCACAACGTCGAACGGGAACTCGACATCGTGCTCCTCCACCCTGGACTTGGCGTCGTTCTCATCGAAGTGAAGGGCTTCATTCCTGAGGTCCGCAGAGGAATCTGGCACGACGAGGAAGGACGGGAGATCGAGTCGCCGTTTAGACAAGCGATCAACAACTCCTACAACCTCCGGGACCGCCTCAAGGAGCTGTTGGGATTCGACGGTCCAGCGAGGGTGCCCTCCGCCGTGGCATTTCCACGGGCGGGAACCTTTGATGGCGCTCTACCCGAAGACCGCGAGGCCTATCACGTGCTTCTTTCGACGGATCTCGCTGACCGTGACCTGCTCGAGGAGAAGATTGTCGAGCTGGCGTCAAGTGCGTACCTTCTGAACGGCTTCACCGAAGAGACGGTCAACAAGATCATCGCCACCGTGGCCCCAGACGCCAAGTTCACATGGGACGCCGACGGCGAGCACCGGCGAGCGCGAAACATGCTCCACAAGCTCAGCACCCAGCAGGTCGAGGGGTTCGCCTCCCTTGACGCCAACCGGCGAGTGTTCGTCCGGGGAAGGGCTGGAACGGGCAAGACCCGCCTAGCGCGATCGTGGGTGCGCCGCGCCGCTGACGACCGAAAGGAGCGGGTGCTTCTCACTTGTTACAACGACCCACTTGGCTGGTCTTTCCGAGATGACTTCGAAGGGAACGACAACGTCACTGCGGCCCCGTTCCTCCAACTGCTCCTCAGCTTTCTAGGTCTCACGGGGCCGCCTCCTGAGGTGGACCTCAACACGTGGTGGAACGAAACATTGCCTGCGGACGCTACCCAAGCCATTGCGGACGGTGGGCAGCGATTCGACACGATCGTGATCGACGAGGTGCAGGATTTCGCCCCACGATGGCTAGAGATCGCCCAGATGCTCCTCAACCCCAATGGCCCTCGACGGATGTTGTTGCTCGGTGACGAGGCCCAGGACATCTACAGCCGAGGGTTCGAGGCTCCGCCAGTCGATGGCGGCTGGGTTCACGCCAC
This sequence comes from Acidimicrobiales bacterium, assembly GCA_023261915.1. Classification (GTDB taxonomy): domain Bacteria; phylum Actinomycetota; class Acidimicrobiia; order Acidimicrobiales; family Acidimicrobilacustridaceae; genus M30B73. The sequence goes on from JALRFT010000110.1 coordinate 4,001, forward strand.
CATGCCCCGAAACTGTCGGAACGCCGACATCATCGCCCGCTTGCTTCGTCGCAAACTCAATGGGGCGCTACCCTCACCCGCCGCCCCGCCAGGATGGCAATGCCGGTTCGTCTCGGTGGCTGACCCCGAAGAGGTGTCCGCCACCGTCAGAGCACAACTCAAAGACCTGATCGAAGGGAACGGTCGCGACCCAGGATCGATCGGAGTAGTGGCGACGAGTGCCACCTTGCGCGACCTGTTGGCAAGCGACCATGGACTCACTCAGGACCCGGACGGAAACTCGACATGCGTTGGTACA
>JALRFT010000121.1 GCA_023261915.1 Acidimicrobiales bacterium
TCTTGCGGTCGGCCTTGTCGAGCAGGTGGGCGCCATGTGAGCAACACCCCTGGGCGAGCGCTTCGGCCGGTTCCGGCCCGATGCCGGGGCACCCCCGGCCGTAGATGCACGTCCACGAACTGCTGAGGAACGTGAGGTCGAACATGTAGGTCTCGTCATTGACCTCGACAGAGAACCATTCGTGCGCATCATCGACAGCCATTGCCCGGCACCCTAGCGCCCACCTACGGCGTTCAAGGACACCACTGTCCTCGGCCAACGTCTTCGGTCTGCGAGACTGTCCACATGAGCGGTGAGTTCGAGGACCTCCGGCGGCGGCTTGAAGAGATCAGTGACGAACTCGCCGACCTAGCGATCGCTCGTCTCCGCGACTCAATCGACGCCGGTGGTCACGAGTTGCCCGTCGACGAGAAGATCCTGACGCGGGCACGGCGAGCGGTGGACAAGGCCGCTGACCTTCTCGCCCGGCGTGACCGCAGCTCAGACTCCGAGGAGAGCTGAGCGTCAACCGGTTGGAACCGGAGGTTGAACCGGGCCGTACAGCGTGGTCCGCTGGCGCACGGGTCGGTCCAGGGGAGCCACGATGCCGGCGAAGTCGCCCGGCTCCAACGCCTGACCATGGGCGGCACCGGCAGCGCGAGAAATATTCTCGTTGACGAGTGTCCCACCCAGATCGTTGGCGCCACACGAGAGGGCTTGACGGGCGCCTTCAACACCCAGCTTTGGCCATGACACCTGCACGTTGGGGATGAGTTCCCGGTAGGCGATGCGACCGACGGCGTGCATCAGCAACGCTTCGCGGAACGTGGGACCCCGACGGGCGCGGTGCTGGAGATAGATGGGTGCACCGGGATGGACGAAAGGCAGCGGCACGAACTCCGTGAACCCGCCGGTCTCCTGCTGCAGTTCACGGGTACGGACAAGGTGTCGGGCCCACGACACCGGCCGTTCGACGGAGCCGAACATGATCGTCACGTTCGATCGCAAGCCGACCGTGTGGGCCGCCTGATGGGCCGCCAGCCACTCTTCGGTGGTGATCTTGTCGGGACAGATGATCTCACGCACCGGGTCGTCGAGAATTTCTGCCGCCGTGCCGGGCAGGCTGGCGAGCCCGGCGTCGCGGAGGCGTGCGAGGTAGGTGGGGAGATCCTCCCCGAGGCGTCGCGCACCTTCGGTGACCTCCAGTGCGGTGAAGCCATGGACGTGAACCGACGGTGCCGCCGCCTTCACGGCGCGGGTCACATCGATGTAGTAGTCCCCATCGAAGTCGGGATGGATGCCGCCCTGGAGGCAGACCTCGGTTGCTCCATGGGACACCGCCTCGGCCGTTCGCTCGGCAATGTCGTCGAGTGTGAGCAGATAGGGCGTTCCTCTCAGGTTGAGCGACAGTGGACCCTTTGAGAACCCGCAGAAACGACACTTGAAGGTGCAGACGTTCGTGTAGTTGATATTGCGATTGTGCACCCAGGTCACCGTCTCGCCCACCACGCGTTGCCTCAGGTCGTCGGCGAGGTCGCACACCTCGTGGAACTCCGGGCCCCGAGCCGAGAAAAGCGTCGTGAGCTCATCGACACCCGCCAGATCGCCGTCAGCGACTCCGGCGAGCACGTCACGGACCCGACTGTGACCCCGATGTCCGCTCAAGTCAGGCACAACAGCGAGAGGGCCGGGCGCCAGTGGGGCATGGGGAGTGGTCCGCAGGAGCGGAGGGGCCTGCGTCCCACCGGAATACCAGACCGTCGACCGCGGTCCGAGGTGAATGACCTCGACTCCATCGTCGACCTGCTCGGGGGACGCCGGGGTCAACTGCTGTACGAAGAAGGCCCCGGGGTCGTCGCGTCCCAGTCCCTCGGCGTCCGATCGATCCTGAACGGGGAAGTGCAGGGACGGATCAAGGAACCGCTTGGAATCGAAGATGAATTCGGGATAGACGGTCAGGCGCGGCGCGAGCGTGAACCCACGGGCCTCAGTCACTGCGCGCAGGCGATCGATGTCCGGCCATGGACGTTCCGGGTTGACGTGATCGGCGGTCACGGGTGAGACACCACCCCAGTCGTCGATCCCCGCATCGAGTAGACGGCCGAAGTCATCGGCGAGATTGGGCGGAGCTTGCAGATGAATGTCAGCCGGCAGGATGAGGCGGGCGGCGGCAATGGTGCGGAGATGCTCGTCGGTGTCGCATGGACGGGCAGCGTGCATGGCTGTTCCCGCCTTGGGCAGGAAGTTCTGCACGATGACCTCCTGCACATGCCCCCATCGGGCATGACTTGCCGCGATGGCCTCGAGGGCCTCAACTCGATCGGCGACGGTCTCGCCGATACCGACGAGGATGCCGGTAGTGAAAGGGATGCCCATTTCGCCGGCCGCTTCGAGGGTGGTGAGGCGACGACTCGCCGTCTTGTCCGGAGCGCCCCGGTGGCAGTCGAGATCAGCGAGCGTCTCAATCATCATTCCCTGTGACGGGGCCACCCGCCGAAGGGAGGCGAGATCACCCGCACCGAGCGCCCCGGCATTGGCGTGGGGGAGCAGCCCAGTCTCTTCGAGCACGAGGGCGCACATGGCGACGAGGTAGTCAACCGTTGACGAGTAACCATGGTCCGCCAGCCATTGGTGGGCCACCGGGTAGCGCTCCTCAGGCGCCTCCCCGAGAGTGAAGAGTGCCTCGTGACAACCAGAGCGGGCACCGTGGCGGGCGATAGCGAGAACCTGCTCGGGAGAGAGGAAAGGTTCGGCGAGTCGGGCTGGGGGCTGGGCAAAGGTGCAGTACCCACAGCGGTCCCGACAGAGCATCGTTAAGGGGATGAACACCTTCGGCGAGAAGGTGATTCGGTTCCCGAACTGGGAGTCGCGTGCTGCGGCCGCCGCGGAGAACAGATCGGCG
>JALRFT010000154.1 GCA_023261915.1 Acidimicrobiales bacterium
AGGGTCAATGCTGCGTCCGCCTGCGTGCCGGCACCGAGTTCGTCGAGGGGGAGGTCCGTGCCAGGACGGGGAACTGCGACGGAGGCGAGTCCAAGTACCCGGCCACGGCCGTCCACCCACGCGGCGATGACCCGGGGAGACAGCACCGGTGCCGCACCCGTGTTGGTCACCGAGAGATAGGTGACCAACGGGGTGCCGGGTCCCCCCCCATCCACGTAAGCCGGAACCGAGACGGGCTCACCTCCCGCTGGCCGGTTCCAAAGAACATCGATCTGCAGAGTGCGGGCCCGGCTGTCACCGTTCCCATCTGTTGCCGGCTGCACCCGCCACCGGACGTCGACGACGTCGCCAGCCGCGACACCGGGTGCCTCGACCCGGAAAGGGGCAGGCTCACCAGCACGCAGGGGAGCGACGAGCGCAGTGGTCGTGACTACCTTCAGCGGATTCCCGTCGCTGCCGATGAGTTCAGCCTCGACAACGGGGAACGCCTCCAAATCGTTGGGACCGTTGACGACAAGGCCTTGGGCCCACCAATCCCCCGACGAGGCAGCCACCACACTTGCGCCGTCAACAGCGATCGTCGCCTCACCGGCGTTGGGGGTCGGGCCCACGTATCCCTCGCCCGGGAGGTAGGGCACGGTCGTTCCACACTCGGGCGGGAGACAGAGTCCGGCCCCACTGCCGGCGTCGACGTCGTTGGCAGCGTCGATCGCTCGCTGGTCGGATGCTGCCGCTTGCGCCCCTTCGTCCCCCCCGCTCGATGCACACCCAACCGACCCGAGCACCACGAAAGCCGCCACCACGAGTCCGCTGACGCGTCGCACCGGTCGACGCTCGGGACGCCAGGTGGCGCTCGGACTCACGGGGCGACGTGGAACATGGAGGGGAAGGGAACGCACAGGGACGTGACCTCGCTGACAGTGGGATCTCCGCCCTCCTACAGGCTACCAACGCCCTCCGCCGAGCTTCAGTCAGGCCGCGGACTCAGTCCTGCAGCGGTGTTTCCGCTGCCGCCTCGGCCAACGACACCGCCTGCACCTCGGGGTGGTGCCGCATCCGCAGAGTGAGACAACCCCCCATCCACACGAGTGCTGCCACGGCGGCCGCCACCAGACCGAGCTCCACCCGGAGGAAGACGTCCTCAATGCCGGCAGTGGCGGCGATGACCCCGACAAGGACGGCGAGGGCTCCCGCCCAGCCGATGGCCATGAGCCGGTGACCGCTGAGGGCGATGAGTGCCTGGTCGAGACAGATGGCGACCATGATGATGACGAACGTGCCCGCCAACAGGCCCATGTCGAGGGCACCCAACACGTCAGCCGAACCGAAGACCGCCGACACCACGAACGGGCCGGCCACGATCGCCGCCACGATGGCCACCGCACCGATCAGCGAGATGGTGCGCACGAGGCGACCGAGGGATCGTCCGAAGTGATCAAGGTCGCCCGAACCGGCCAACTGGGACAAGCGGGGCAACAGCGAGGCGAGGACCGCCTGAAACAGGAACAGCGGGATGCGCGCCACCTGCAGCCCGTTGAGGAACACCCCTGCGGCGGCCTCATCGGACTGACCGGCGAGGATCTGGACGGCGATGGTGCCGCCCTGCACGACGAGCGCCAGTGACACCGTGCCCATTAGTAGCCAACCCAGTGCCCGGGTCAGTTCACCCCACGCAGCCGGTGGGCCGTCGGCAACGAGTCCCCGCTGTCCCGCCAGAGCCACCACCACCCCCACGAACGGCGCCAAGGCGAGCACCAGCCCGTAGGGACCGGCGGCGGCGACGGCGGCAACTCCGAGCACGGCCGCAGCGACCACCCGTGCCACTCCGTCAGTGGCGAAGAAGAGGGCGTAGGCCCCGAACCGGCCATGGGACGACAAGGTGCCACGAGCCAGATGGCCAGCGGCGAAGGCGGCCAACCCGATGAGGACGGCCACAACGAGTTCGCCTCGACCGTCGAGGAGACGATCAAGGACCCAGGTGTGGGTGAGGATTCCAACTGACACCAGGATCACGGTGAACGCAGCACCAATGCTGATGGCCTTGCGGATCACCGGTCCAGCCCCGATGCCACGAGCCCGGCGATCGGCGACCGCCCGAGCCACTTCCTGTTCCAACGGCTGCATCACCCCGTTGCCGACGGCGAACAACAGCGACCAGAGCACCCCAACTGCGGCGTAGGAGGCCGGATCGAGGACGCGTGAGGTAATGGCGAAGAACACGTAGGTGGCCAGACCAGAGAGCCCGAGGCCGATCCCAACCACGAACGCCCCGGGGGGCAACGGGTTGCGATCGCTCAACTGTGCCAGCAGGGACGATCGGGGCACTGCTTCAGACGTTCCGACCTTCGCCGACGTCGACCCGTTCACGAAGCAGACGACCCCGGGTCGGCCCGCTCATCGCCCTGCTCACTGGCGAGGGCAAGTTCCTGGGCGAGCCGTTCGACCCGCTGATTCAGCCGAGACACCTGCATGGAGAGGTTGATGCACACCACCACGAGGAAAACGAGGCCGATGGCGAACACCAGACTCGTGCCGTAGGCGACATCAAGGCGGGTGGCCAGCCGGTCCACCAGCGGACGCGCCAGGGCGAGTACCACTCCCGCAATCGCCACGGAGATCCATAGGAGCGCCCAGCCCTCCGAGAGACGTCGGCGGCGGACCGCTTCAATCACGGCGACAACCATTACTGCTGCCAGTCCTACGACGATGAGTCCGACACCCATTACAGGCCCGTCCTCTGCAAGGGTCGACGCACACGGAACACGGCGATGACGAACAGCAAGCGAAGCAGGTGATAGGCGCTGCGGGCCGAACGATTGGAGGGAACACCTGCCGCCCGGGGCCGCATCTCCACCCCGACCTCGACGACCCGAAGGTCCCATGCCCCCGCCAACAACAGGGCCTCGACGGTGTCGGACAGGTAGGCCGTTGGGTAGCCAACGGCGAATCGGTCGATGGCGTCCTCACCGAACGCCCGCATGCCGCTCGTGGTGTCGGTGATGGTCGTACCGAGCCGTCGGGATACCGAACGGGACAACATGCGCATGGCCAGGCGGCGCGCACCGGAGACTTCATACGGGTCGCTCGACGACCCGGCAAAGCGTGAGCCGACCGCAATGCTCACGGGGCCAGCGGCATCGCCCTGCCGGACCAACTCGATCAGCCGAACCACCTCTTCGGCGGGGTGCTGGCCGTCAGCATCAATCTGAACCAGCACCTTGTATCCGTGCCGACTGGCATGGCAGAAGCCGGTGCGCATGGCCGCACCTACGCCCAGATTGAACGGATGACGCGCCACTGTGGCCCCGGCCGCAAGGGCCCGCTCCGCCGTATCGTCAGTCGAGCCGTCGTCAACGACGAGGACATCGGCTCCGAGCTTGGCCCGAATCGATGCCACGACGTCGCCGACGGAGGCTTCTTCGTTGAGCGCCGGGACCACGGCGAGCAGGTCGCTGTGCACGGCGTCACGGTAGCGGTCCGCCGCCTGCTGTCGGCGGAGCCACGCTGGGGCGCGGCTCAGTGCGGCTTGTGAGGGGCGCAGTGCTCGTCGTATTCGGCGATGACGAGCGAATCTGCCGGCACCGAACACGCCGGGCACGACGGGTCCCGACGGATGCGGTACGAGCGGAAGGACTCCTCCATGGCGTCGAAAGCAAGAAGCCTCCCCGAGAGCGACTCCCCGAGATCGAGGATCAACTTGATGGCTTCGAGAGCCTGAATCGAGCCAACGATGCCGGGCAGGACACCGAGGACACCGGCCTCGGCACACGATGGGGCGAGCTCCGCCGGTGGCGGCTCGGGAAGAAAGCAGCGGTAGCAGGGACCATCGTGGGGTTTGAAGACGGTGACCTGACCGTCGAAGCGGAAGATCGATCCGTGCACCACTGGGGTCCCGGTCACGAGCGAGGCGTCATTGAGGAGGTACCGGCTCGGGAAATTGTCCGCTCCGTCGACCACGATGTCGTACTGGCCAAGCAGACTCACCACGTTGGAGGCGTCGAGGCGCATGTCGTGGGCCACGACGTTCACATCAGGATTCAACAGCGTCAGGGTCTTCTTGGCGGAGTCCACCTTGCGCTCCCCCACCCGTTCGATGTTGTGCAGAATCTGCCGCTGCAGGTTCGAGTCATCGACTACGTCCATGTCGATGATGCCGATGGTTCCAACACCGGCGGCGGCCAGATACATCGCTGCGGGTGAACCAAGACCTCCGGCGCCGAGGAGCAGCACTCGGGCGTCGAGCAACTTCTGCTGACCCTCGATCCCCACCTCGGGAAGCAGCAGATGGCGGTGGTACCGGTTGCGCTGCTCGGGGGTGAGGACCCGCGGCGCACTCCACTGACGATCTTCGTCCTTCCACTTGTTGAACCCACCCGCCATTGAGACCACATCGGCGTACCCCAACTCGGCGAGGGTCTTGGCCGCGAAGGCTGAGCGGACGCCACTGGCACAGTGGATGACGACCGTGGACGACTTGTCGGGAATCAGGTTCTCGATCTGTCCCTCAAGTTGACCTCGGGGAACGAACACCGAGCCGGGGATGGCGCCCTGAGCGTGCTCATCGGGCTCGCGCACATCGAGCACCACCACCCCGGGCTGGGCCCGCATCTGCTCGGCCGTCGTCGTGTCGACCTCGCGAATCTGTTCCTTGGTGGCGGCAAGGAGGTCACGGAAGGTAGCCATGGGAAAATCTTACCTAACGAGTCAGGAATCCCCAACCCCCTGCCAACAGGGGGGAAACACCGGGAGTGACCAACCATGACCTCACCATCGGTGGGAGCACCCTTGCTAGCTCGAATCTCACAACGCAGCGTTGCCACCCCATCACCGACCCAGAGGAGCAACGTGTCCGCACCAGCCACCGAGACCATCATCGAACCGTCGGAAAACCTGGTGACCCCCGATCTCCCGGCGGGGAGACCAAGGACCGGGACCGGGGACGAATTCGCCGACCAGTTATGGGTTGAGTGGTGGCCCGAGGACGATTCGGCGGCGCCTCGAGAGCGATTCAGCCGCTCGCTCCATGACCTGACGAGCACCTACGTGGAGCATTACTGGCTTCCTGTTCTCGGTCCGTCGAGCGTGATGCTGGTGCGGCGTCTAGCGGTGAACCTCAGTGCTTCGCCTGACGGCTTCGCCCTCGAGGTGGGAGATCTCGCCGTCGCACTCGGTATCGGCCACCGTGGAGGTCGCAACGGACCCATGGCACGGACCCTGCAACGCTGCTGTTCGTTCGGCGTCACCCGGGTGGACCACGGCCACCAACTCCTCGTCCGCCGAGGCCTGCCCTCGTTGTCGGCCCGCCAACTGGCCCGGTTGCCCCACACGCTGCAGGCAGCCCATCGACCGAATGACCACGACGCACCGCCACGAGTAGCCCACCAGAATGAACGGCAGCAGCGGTGTCGGACATTGGCACTGTCGCTCCTCGAACTCGGCGAGGAATCCTTAGCGGCCGAACAGCAGCTCCACCGATGGCGCTTCCATCCGGCCATGGCCTTCGACGCCGTCCAATGGGCCAGCGGGCAACTGCAGGAACAGCGCCGGTGAGGAGTCAGCGGGGTCGCGTGAAGGACTTCGCCAACTCGACCAACAGGCGCACCCCGAAACCGGTGCCCCCCAACTGGTTGGTCCCCCGCGTCTCATTGGACCAGGCCGTGGCGGCGATGTCGAGATGCGCCCACGCCACACCTTCCCCCACGAAAGCGGAGAGGAACTGTGCGGCAGTGATCGACCCGGCGGAGCGGACCTTGGTGATGTTGCGCATGTCGGCGACATCCGAATCGAGCCAGCGTCGATACTCGCCCGGTAAGGGGAGTTCCCAGACCTCTTCGCCTACCGAGGCGGCCGCACGTTCCACCTGTTCGACCCACGGAGCGCTGTTGCCCATGAGCCCGGCGACGCCCGGCCCGAGGGCGATCTCGATGGCCCCGGTGAGCGTGGCGAGATCAATGATGGCGTCGGGAGATTCCTCCGAGGCCAGACAGAGCGCATCGGCGAGGATCAGTCGTCCCTCGGCATCGGTGTTGAGCACCTCCACCGTCGTTCCGTTGCGCATCCGCAACACGTCCCCCGGCCGGGTGGCGTCCCCACCGACCATGTTGTCGGTGAGGGGCAGGAAACCGAGCACCCGAGAACGAACACCTGCGGCTGCGAAGACCGAGAAGGCGCCGAGTACCGCAGCGGCACCAGCCATATCGCACTTCATCGTCATCATGGGATCTGACGGCTTGATCGACAACCCACCCGAGTCGAACGTGACTCCCTTGCCAACGAGCGCCAGCGTTCCCTGGGGTTCAGGTGGCTCATAGGCGAGTACCACCATCCGCGGCGGGTGGGTGGAGCCCTTGTTGACCCCGAGCAGACCGCCAAGTCCTGCCTCGGTGATGTCCTCGAGATCCATGACGGTGATCTGCAGACCCTCACGCTCGGCCACCTCGACGGCCACCTCGGCGAAGGCTTCAGGAGTAAGCGCACCGCCTGGCTCGTTCACAAGATCCCGTGCAAGGCACTGAGCTTCGCCGAGACGGGTACCAAGTACCGCAGCCTCACTGGCCCGCTTGCCCGACGCCCCCACCACGATCACTCGCTCGAGGGCCGTCTCGGTCGATGCGCTCTTGTATCGGCCGAATCGGTAGGAGCCGAGCATGGCTCCCTCAACCACCGCTGCCACGGCGGCCGGACGCTTGTCGGCGGCCATGAACTCGATGAGATCAAAGGCAACTGAGGTGTGTTTACCGACGTTGCGCACCCCGACGGCTGCGGCCCGACGGAGAGCAGTGCTGTCGGCACCGCCAGGCAGGTCACCCATCCCGACGACCACAGTCACCGGTCCATCGGATACGGAGGGGGGCAGGGTCACAACCTGATCGAGTCGACCCTCAAAACCGAGCGCACACAAGTGCTCGACGTCGAGCCCGTCAGGAGAGGGCTCAGCAGCCGTCGCCGCCCGCACGACAACCGCCACATCCCCGGGAAGCGTCTTGGCGACCTCAACGTGCACGGTGCCTCACTCCGTTTTCAGTGCGGCCGAGCCGGCAGAGACTTCCCGCCCTCGGTCCAGCGGGCCAACATCCACAACAGATCGCTGAGACGGTTGAGGTACACCCCGACACTGGACTCGTCAGCGAGAACCGGCTGGCAGTCCCGCTCGGCGCGCCGCACGACGGTACGCGCCACGTCGAGCAGCGCCCCGAGGCGGGTCTGTCCGGGCACCACGAACTCCGTTGGCATCTCAAACTGGTCACCGAGCTGGTCCAGCCACACCTCGAGACCCTCGACCATCTCAGGGGTGACCAGCGACTCCCCAGGAGTGAGCTTGGACCGGTCTGCTTCCCCCGCCGCGAGTTCGACCGGCTTGCGGAATCGAACCCGCGTCCGTGACAGCCGGTCGGTCACTTCGCGAAAGGCCAAGAGCAGTAGGCAGAAGAGCCCCTGCAGCGCTACGAAGTCGAGGAGGTAGGTGTACGACGCCAG
>JALRFT010000171.1 GCA_023261915.1 Acidimicrobiales bacterium
GCCCGCCCTCTCCACGATTCGATGGTCCCCTTGAGCGCGGCACGGACGCCGTCGCCTTCGTCGACCCCTACGCCGATATCGAGAGCTTCCATCGGCGGGACGCCGCCCGGGCCGAGCTCGTGAGTCTGATCGAGGGGGTCATGGCTCGCCGTGACGAGGAGGGGGCACCACCTCACGACGAGCGGGACCTCGTCGACGTGCTCATGAGTTTGCGCAACGATGACAACTCGTGGGTGTTCTCGCCCGATCAGGTGACGGGCATGTTCATCTCGATGATGTTTGCCGGTCACCACACGACGTCTACCACGGCGTCGTGGGCCATCATCGAGTTGTTGCGCAACCCTGACGTCTACGCCCGGGTCACAGCCGAGATCGACGCACTGGCCGAGCGGGGCGGTGGCGAGGTGACCTACCACGACCTGCGCGAGGTGCCGTGGTTGGAGGCCACCCTGAAAGAAACCCTGCGGCTGCACCCGCCGCTCATTCTGTTGTTGCGCAAAGCCATGGTGGACTTTGAGGTGGGAGGCTTCCAAGTGGACGCCGGCAAACTGGTGGGGGCGTCACCGGCCGTGTCGAACTGTCTGCCCGAAGTATTCAACGATCCCGACAAGTTCCGACCGGACCGCTACATCGAGCCCAGTGCCGCCGATGTCGACAATCCGTGGAACTGGATCCCCTTCGGTGCCGGCCGGCACCGCTGTGTGGGGGCGGCGTTCGCCATGATGCAACTCAAGGCGGTGTTCTGCCGGCTGCTCGCTGACTGGGAGTTCACCGCTGCCCAGCCACTCGACTCTTACCGCAACGATCACTCCAAGATGGTCGTGCAGTTGGCTCAGCCGTGTCGGGTGACCTACCGACGTCGTCAGCAGGGCTGATGATGGCTTGGAGAGTTGTCGTCGATGCTGACTTGTGTCAGAGCCATGGGGTCTGTGCCGCCGAGGCTCCGAGCGTGTTCGAGGCCCCTGACAAGGACAAAGTGGTGGTGCTCACCGACACTCCCGGTGACGAGGTTCGTGCCGCGGTGGAACTCGCCGTGAAGTACTGCCCGACCCACGCGTTGCACATTTCTGAGGATTGACGCCCTCACAGATCATGATTCCGCCGCTGAACGTTCCCAGTTGTTGATGGCCTCTTCAGTAGCGAGCACCAAACCGGCGACGTTGGGATAGCCGGCATAGGGAGCGAGGATCACGAGGGTCTCACGCACCTCCTCGGCGGACAACTCTCCGTTGGCGAGCGCCGCTCCGACCTGGATGCGCCATACATCGGTCGCCCCCGCAGCGGCGATGACACCCATGAGTAGCAATCTCCGGTCCCGGACACTCATGACGTCCCGACTCCACACTTCGGCGAACAGCGAGCGGACCATGGCGTCGTTGAAGGCCATGGCGCCCTCAGGCAATGGCGGTACAAGGTCGCCGTAGACCTTGCGCATCATCTCGGCGCCACGTTCGTACTGTTCACTCAATGGTTTCCCTCCCTGACTCGTCAACGGATTGGCCCACACCGAACACTGTCGGCATTGCCGCCACCAGTGCGGCCACGACACCGTCAAGATTGATGCCGTTGCCCCCGAGAGCATCCATGGCCAGCTCAAGATCCTTGGTGGCGATCGACGTGGTGTTGAGCAGCGACTGGCGGAAATCACCGGTGATGTGGTGGGCGGGAATGTCGAGCAGTGGCAGGAACGACTCGGTGAGACGACCGAGTTGGCCAGTGTGGCGCCACGTGTCGACGAGCGCCCCGGTGTCGGCTCCCGCTTGGCGGGTGATATCGAATGCCGTTGCGGCAGCAGCGAACTGGGCGTAGGTCATCACGTTGACGGCCAGTTTCAATGCCGCACCTGCACCAACCCCTCCGGCGTCGACAACAAGCGACCCGTAGGTGGCCAGCAGAGCCCGGGCGGCCTCGGAGAGGTGGCTGAGCCCACCACTGAGGACCACCAGTTCCCCGGCGACTGCCGCCTCGGCGCCACCGGCCACACACGCGTCGTGCAGCCATGCCCCCCAGGTACGCGCCGTCGCATGGGCGGCCAGCACATCAGCGGGGGCAATGGTCGAGTGCACGAAAATGGTCTGCTCCGCCCGAGCGGCTTCGGCGATTCCTTGTGGCCCGTTGAGCACGGCGGTGACGTGGTGGGCGGTCGGGACGCAGATGCTGACCATCTCAACGGCCTCGGCCACCGCCGCGGGGGTGTCGGCGGCCCGGGCCCCGAGGGCGACGGCTGATGCCACTGGCTCAGGATCGAGATCGAACACCACCACGTCTGCCCCGGTGTCGAGGAGCCGGCGGGCCATGGCCGAACCCATCTGGCCGAGACCGATGTAGCCGACTGTCCGGGCCCCTTTGTCCACCGGCGCACGCTACCTGACGTCGTGTGAGGTGGCCGGGTAGCGTGTCGCTCGCCCCAGCCCAGACGGGTAGCGGGCTGAGAGGTGGGGGATGGGACGGTTTGAGGGGCGTGTTGCTGTGGTCACCGGGGCCGGTGGCGGCATTGGTGAGGCCTATGCCCGCGCCCTGCACGCCGAGGGAGCCTCCGTCGTGATCGCTGAGATCGATGTCGCGGCCGGGGAGGTTGTCGCTCGCTCGCTCGGGGAGCGCGCCCTCTTCGTTCGCACCGACGTGGGTGACCCTGACAGCACCGACGAGTTGGCGTCAGTGACGATGGACGCCTTCGGGCGCATTGATCACCTGGTGAACAACGCCGCCATCTTCGGGGACATGAAACTCGCCGGTCTCACCAACGTCGACCTCGACTACCTCGAGCGCTTCATGCAGGTGAACCTGTGGGGAGCGTTGCACTGCGTCCGATCCGTGATGCGGCCCATGGGTAAGGGCGGTGG
>JALRFT010000264.1 GCA_023261915.1 Acidimicrobiales bacterium
GTTCTTCATGCGCTTCTTGCCTTCCTTCTGGCGCTCGAGAAGTTTGCGCTTGCGGGTGATGTCACCGCCGTAGCACTTGGCGAGCACGTCCTTCCGCTTGGCCTTGACCGTCTCACGGGCGATGATCCGTCCGCCGATGGCGGCCTGGATGGGAACGTCGTACATCTGCCGGGGAATCAACTCCTGCAACTTCTCGGTCATCCGTCGTCCGTAGTCGTAGGCCTTGTCCCGATGCACGACAGTGCTGAAGGCATCGACCTGAACGGCGTTGAGGAGCACGTCAACCTTCACGAGGTCAGCCGGGGCGTATCCAGCAGGCTCGTAGTCGAGGCTTGCGTAACCCTGGCTTCGGCTCTTCAGCTGGTCGAAGAAGTCGGTGACAACCTCGGCAAGAGGAAGTCGGTAGACGAGTTCGAGGCGCTCGGGCGACAGGTACTCCATTCGTTCCAGCTCCCCCCGTCGCGCCTGGCAGAGATCCATGAGGGTGCCCGTGTAGGACGACGGAGTGAGAATGGTCGCCTTGAGGTAGGGCTCCTCCAGAAAGTCGATCTCGGCGGCGGGGGGCAGGTCGGAGGGATTGTCCACGACCAACTCTCGCCCGGCCGTCGTCGTGACCCGATATTCCACCGACGGGGCCGTGGCGATGAGGCTCAGGTTGAACTCACGCTCGAGCCGCTCGCGGACGATCTCCATGTGGAGCAGGCCAAGGAAGCCACAGCGGAAGCCGAATCCCAGAGCGCCGGAAGTCTCAGGGTCGAAAGTGAAGGACGAGTCGTTAAGCCGAAGCTTCTCAAGCGACTCCCGCAGCAACGGGTACTCGTCACCGTCAATGGGATAGATCCCACAGAACACCATGGGCTTGGGCTCCCGATAGCCCGGGAGCGCTTCCCCGCGCCTTCGGTACTCGGTGACCGTCTCACCGGCCCTCGCCTCGCCCACATCCTTGATCCCGGCGATCAGGTAGCCGACCTCACCAGGTCCGAGCGTGCCGACCGGCGTCATCGTGGGGCTGCGAACGCCAATCTCGTCAGCCTCATGGGCCACGTTCGCCTGGGCAAACCAGAGTCGCGAGCCGGTACCCAGTTCCCCGTTCACGATCCGCACCGAGGACACAACCCCCCGATACTGGTCGAAGTGCGAGTCAAAGATGAGCGCTTGGAGGGGGGCGGCACCGTCGCCGACCGGGGCAGGGATCCGCTCGACGATGGCGTCGAGCAACTCAGGGACGCCCTCACCGGTCTTGGCGCTGATGCGCAGCACCTCGCCCGCCGGGATTCCCAGAACCTGTTCAATCTCGGCCGCACACCGCTCCGGCTCGGCTGCGGGCAAGTCGATCTTGTTCATCACGGCGACGATCTCGAGGTTGTTCTCGAGAGCCAGATAGCAATTGGCGAGGGTCTGGGCCTCAATGCCTTGGGCGGCGTCGACGAGCAGGACCGCACCCTCGCAGGCGGCCAGCGACCGGGAAACCTCGTAACCGAAGTCGACGTGCCCGGGTGTGTCGATCAGGTTGAGGACGGTCCCCCGCCAGTCAAGGCGCACACTCTGGAGCTTGATGGTGATCCCCCGTTCCCGCTCAAGGTCCATCGAGTCGA
>JALRFT010000034.1 GCA_023261915.1 Acidimicrobiales bacterium
CCTCGACCGCGTCACCGCCGAGATCCAATGGGCCGCCGACCGAGGCGTCACCTCACTCAACATCCCCGACGCCAACTTCGGCATCATGAGCCGCGACGTCGAGACCGCCGAACGCATCGCCGAGATCCGTCGGGAGACCGGCCGGCCCGATCTCATCAGCTTCTACCCGGCGAAGAACACCACGAAGCACCTGACGAAGATCATGGACGTCCTGCTCGACGCGGACGTCGCGCCGACGGCATCCCTGTCGCTGCAGACCGCCGATCCGACCACGCTCGACGCCATCGACCGCAGCAACATCTCCACCGACCACTACGTCGCGCTCGCCGCCGACTACCGGCGGCGCGGGCACCCCCTCCAGGGCGACCTCCTGCTCGGCCTCCCCGGACAGACCTACGACAGCTACCGGCGCGACCTCCAGTTCAACGTGGACCACGAGATCATGTCGAGGACGTGGCAGGTGCGCATCCTGCCGAACGCTCCCATGAACGATCCCGACTACCGGGCCGAGTGGGAGATCGTCTCCGACCAGTGGCACCGCATCACCTCGTGTCGATCGTTCACACCGCTCGACCGGCAGCGCATGATGCAACTGCGCAACGTCGAGATCATCTGCGAGCGACTCGGGGTGTTGCGTCACGTGATGCGGTGGCTCCAATGGGACCACGGCATCGACGCCACCACCCTCATGGACCACCTCCTCACCACCACCCAGACCACCCCCGACCGCTACCCCCACCTCACCTGGCTCCTCGAGTACTTCGACCTCCACCCCACCGTCCCCGTCGGCTGGACCACCCTCTACAACGAGATCCGCGACCTCCTCACCACCGACTACGACATCAACCCCCACGACACCGCACTCGACACCGTCCTCACCCTCCAACAGTTCCTCATGCCCCAACCCGGCCGAACCTTCCCCGCCACCATCACCCTCACCCACGACTACGTCACCTACTACCGCGACGCCACCCGCACCCTCTACACCACCGGCCACGCCGGCACCCCCCACCAACCCCTCCACCACCAACCCCCCACCACCTTCACCATCACCAACGACCCCCTCGGCCTCTGCGACATCGGCATCCGGTTCGCCGGCGACAGCCGTGACGAACTGATGGAGGGCGACTTCGTGATCGGATCCAACTCGTCGCACGAGCTGATCTCGCCGCTGACGAGGCACTCGCCGTTCCTCCCGGCGACCGAGTTGGAGGCGACCGCCGCTGCGCCCCGGGACGACGCGGCCACCACCGTCGCGGCGCCCACACCGGTGACACTCGGTCGGACCGACAGCGGCCTCGCCTGACACAGGTCCGGCACCACCCGGCCGGCGGACAGGAGCGGGACTCGGCCCGGCGTCGATCCGGGCGTCGCTGGTACAATTCAACCCGGCGGAAACTCGAGGAGACCGTGATGCGAGACACATTCCGGGACCCGGAACTTCAGCAGTCGCTCGAGCGCGACGGATACGCCGTGCTCCCACTGCTCGACACCGACGAGGTGGCTCGGCTGCGCGCCGCCTACGAGGCCCTCGGCCAGGCACCGGGTGACCCCCACCTGGCCTGCCAGTCGTCGTTCCACTCCTACGACAAGGACTACAAGCTCGAGGTCGACCGGGCGGTCAAGGACGTGCTCCAGCCGCACCTCGACGAGGTGTTCGACGACCAGCGCACCCTGCCCGCCAACTTCATCGTGAAGTGGCCGAGCGCCATGAGCGGTTTCGGGCTCCATCAGGACCTCACGCTCGTCGACGAGCACGAGTTCCGCAGCGTCGAGGTGTGGGTCGCACTCGACGACACCAACGAACGCAACGGCCAGCTCTGGATGGTGCCCGGGAGTCACACGTGGCTGCCCGACAACATCCGGGGCATCCAGGCGTTCCCCTTCCCGTTCACTCAGGTGACGCGGCGCATCATCGAGCGTCACGCCGTCCCGGTGCCGATCCCCGCCGGTCACGCGATCGTCTTCAACCACGCCACGCTGCACTTCTCGCTGCCGAACCGCACCGAGCAGCCCCGCATGGTCGCCATCTGCGACCTCATCCCCGCCGAGGCGCCGCACCTCCACTACTTCGGTGACGGGCAGGGCCACGTCGACCAGTACGAGATCGACGACAGCTTCTGGACGGACAACAACCCGTTCACCCTCTGGAAGCCGCCGCCGAGCAGCCAGCTCGTCGGCCCGGTCAGCGACGAGTACTACCGCGAGCTCACCGACGAGGACCTGGACCGGCTCGTGGCGTCCGGGCAGGCGATCGAGTCCGAGCAGTCACCGGCCGGCGCCATGAACGCCGCCAAGGCGTGGTGCCACCGCTGTGGGGCACCCGTCGAGGACGCACCCGCGCCGGACCGGTGGGTCGGCAACGTGACGCTCATCTGCGACGACTGCCGGACCGTCGAGTCGACGCGCGCGGCCA
>JALRFT010000074.1 GCA_023261915.1 Acidimicrobiales bacterium
GCGCATCGGCTAGCTGACTGTTCACCGCCACGGCGTACCCGGCGGTGAGGATGGCCCCAAGCAGTGCCTGCATGATGGACCCCCCGAGGTCGCGTTGGAGATCGGCTGTCCCCGACGCCATGCCGACCCGACGCACCGGAGTGGCGAGCGTCACCGAACGCGACGCCGGACTGAGAGCGAACCCGGCACCGGTACCGATCAACAGGTAGGCGAGACCGACCCACAGGAAGCTGACACCCTGGCGCCACAGCACCACCATCACGAGGAACCCGGCGGCGGTAAAGGCGTACCCGACGAGCATGGTGAGTCGGGACCCCCGCTTCAGCACGAGTCGGGCCGAGATGGGGGCGCTCAGAATCAGACCGAAGGCCGAGGGGACGATGGAGAACCCGGAAGCAATCGTCGAGTAGTCGAACACGTTCTGGAGAAACTGCTGGCCGACGAACATCGACCCGAGGAGCGACCCGAACACCAACATGCCGCCCACTGCTGGCACCCAAAAGAGTCGGCGGGACGCAATGGACAGGTCGTAGAGAGGGTTCGCAGATCGGCGCTGAGAGACGACGAAGAGTGCGGTGACCACGGCAGCGACGGCGAGCACCACCACACTGGCGGTGAACCGTCCCGGGGTCCCGATGAAACTCACACCGATGACCAAGGTGGCGATCATCACGGTCGACAGACCGCCACCGAGTTGGTCCACCCGGCCGGTCGACTCGTTGGCGTGGGCGGGAACGGTCCGGGCCACCATGACGAACCCGACGATGGCGGGGGGCACGGCGATGAGGAACACCGACCCCCACCAGAACTCCGACAACAACAACCCGGCGAGGACCGTACCGACCGGCGCCGCCGCCGCGCTCAGTCCCGACCACAGGGCGATAGCTCTGGTGCGGCCCGGGCCGTCACCCCACAGCGCTGAGATGAGGGCGAGCGTGGTGGGGTACGACATGCCCGCCGCCAGACCGGTGGCGATGCGGGCCAGCACCAACACCTCGACCGTGGGGGCGAACGTGGCGGCAAGGCTGAACGGCACCGTGAGGGCCAGGCCGATGAGCAGCATGCCTTTGCGCCCGTAGCGGTCACCGAGCGCTCCGAACCACAGCACCGACATGGCGAGACCCAACGTGGTGCCGATAGCCACGAGGTTCACCATCGTCTGGGAGGCATCAAACGTGCGGGCGATGTCGGGCAAGGCGATGTTGGCCACGCTCAGATTCACATTGCAGACGATCGCCCCGAGAATGAGGCTGGCAAGCACCAGACCGGCTCGACGCGGCGCCTTCGCCGAGCCCTCAGGCAGGGAGGCTGAGGCCGAGGTAGTGGTCACCTCGCCACCCTAACGAAGGACCACTTGGGCCCACACGGTCTGACTAGTCGGGGCGGTGGACGTCGAGACCGGCGAGGTCACCGGCCTCACGCCACGCGGTGAGCCCATCGGCATAGGCGATGGCGCTCCCCATGTACGCCGCCGAACGGGCCGAACGCATGTCACCACCGCCCTCGTTGTTGAGATACCCCGGGGTGCAGCGCAGCTGGTAGCGCCACGTCTGTTCGATCCCGCCGAGGATCTCCTCCCACCACGCGTCCTGGGCTTCAACAGTGGGTTCGACCTCATCGACGCCGCTGCGCAGGCACTCGTCAATAATCCACACCACGTGACGGGCGGTGGCCGTGATGGTGAACAAGAAGTTGATGTTCTGGCCGCCCTGGACGGGACTGATCATCA
>JALRFT010000099.1 GCA_023261915.1 Acidimicrobiales bacterium
CCGTCGGTGTAGTCGAGGCCCTCGCCGACGGCGCCACCGAAGGCGTTCACCGCGCCGAGGACCAGATTGCCCGAGATGTTCTCGAGATGTCCGCGGTAGGTGAGCCACTTGCCGGCTGCCGAGATGTGGTCGGTGGTGCACTTGCCGCGGGCCTTGACGAGAACGGGCAGATCGACGAAGTCGTTGCCGTCCCATGTCGCAAAGGGTTCGAGCAACTGCAGTCGCTCCGATTTGGGATCGACCTTGACGATCACCGAGGAGCCGTCAACCGGTGGGGCCACGAACCCTTCGTCGGCGGCCACGAAACCCGAGGCGGGCAACTCGTCGCCTTCGGACACGCTGAGACGCACCTCGTCGCCGGCGTCGTTGGTGAGGGTGTCGGTGCGAGGAGCGAAATCGAGTCGGCCAGCGAGTGCAAGGGCGACGACCGTCTCGGGTGAGGTGACGAACGACAGGGTGGAGGCGAGACCGTCGTTGCGCTTGGGGAAGTTGCGGTTGTAGGAGTTCACGATCACGTTGACGTCACCCTCGCTGACGTCGCTGCGGGACCACTGCCCGATGCACGGTCCGCAGGCGTTGGCCAATACAACAGCGCCGATCCGTTCAAGGTCGGCGAGCAGGCCGTCACGTTCGATGGTGGCGCGCACCCGTTCGGACCCCGGGGTCACCATCAACTTGGTGCGAGCTGACAACCCGGCGTCAGCGGCGACCCGGGCGATGCTCGCCGCCCGGGAGATGTCCTCATACGACGAGTTGGTGCACGAACCTACGAGGGCGGCGCTAATGGTTTCAGGCCAGCCCTCCGCAGCAGCTTCGGCCCCCAGAGCCGACACCGGTCGGGCCCGGTCAGGGGTGTGGGGTCCGTTGATGAGCGGCTCAAGGGTGGACAGGTCGATGCGCACCACCTCGTCGAAGAACCGGTCGGGATCGGCCTCCACCTCGTCGTCGGAGCGCAGCAGTTCGGCAACACCGTCAGCAGCCTCGGCGATGCCACTTCGACCGGTGGCTCGCAGATAACGGCCCATGGCCTCGTCGTAGGCGAACAGCGACGTGGTGGCCCCGATCTCGGCGCCCATGTTGCAGATGGTGGCCTTGCCCGTGGCCGACAGCGACCGGGCTCCCGGACCGAAGTACTCGACAATGGCACCGGTACCACCCTTGACGGTCAACAGTTCGGCCACCTTGAGGATGACGTCTTTGGGGGCCGCCCATCCGGTGAGCTCACCAGTGAGTTCGACCCCGATGAGTTTGGGCCACCGCACGTTGAACGGGTAGCCGGTCATGACGTCGACGGCATCGGCGCCACCCACCCCAATGGCCACCATGCCGAGACCGCCGGCGTTGGGGGTGTGGCTGTCGGTGCCGATCATCATCCCGCCGGGGAAGGCGTACTGCTCGAGCACGACCTGGTGGATGATGCCCGAGCCCGGTTTCCAGAACCCGATGCCGTAACGGGCCGAGACCGATTCGAGGAAGTCGTACACCTCGGCGTTGCTGTCGAGGGCGGCGAGCAGATCGACGTGGCCGTCGGTGCGGGCCTGGATGAGGTGGTCACAGTGCACCGTAGAAGGCACGGCGGCCTCCGCCAGCCCGGCGGTCATGAACTGCAGTAGAGCCATCTGGG
>JALRFT010000199.1 GCA_023261915.1 Acidimicrobiales bacterium
GATGTTGTCAGCCATGTCGTGTTCACCGAAGGTGATGTAGATCTTGGTGCCGCTGATCAGGTACGACCCGTCCGACTGGGGTACCGCCCGGGTGCGCACCGCCCCCACGTCGGACCCGGCCTGGGGTTCGGTCAGGTTCATGGTGCCGGTCCACTCACCGGTGACCATGCGACGCAGGTACCGCTCCTTGAGTTCTTCGTTGCCGTGTTCCAACAGCAGGTCGATGGCACCCTGGGTGAGCAGCGGTGCCATGGAGAACGCCATGTTGGCGCTCGAGATGAACTCCTGGAGGGCGATACCGGCCAGCCACGGGAAGCCGCCGCCGTCATAGGAGGCCGGAAACGGCACCCCTCCCCAGCCGGCCGCCACATACTGGCCGTAGGCGTCGGGAAAACCGGTTGGGGTTCGCACCGTGTTGGTGGCGGGGTCGTGCACACTGCCCTCGATGTCACCCACCCGGTTGAGGGGGGCGATCACCTCGGCGGTGAAACGGGCGTTCTCTTCGAGCGCCCCAAGGAGCGTCTCGGCGTCGATGCCCTTGAACTCTTCGAGGTCGCAGAGCGCCTCCAGATCAACGAGGTGTTCGAGGACGAACGCAACATCACGGAGTGGGGGTCGGTAGTCGGCCATGGACCGATCCTAGACGCCGGGTTCGGACCGACTCCCAGCCGTGTCGGGCTGCTCAGCCCTCGCGGGTCATGCGCTGCCAGCGGCGGGCCAGCACGAACGCCGCCACGGTGCCGGGCAGGGCGATACCGAGGATCGCCACGAGGCGCAGGTTGGTCAGCACCAGGACCTGACCGAGAACGAGGAGAGGCACGGCGACCATGAGGGCGATCCGCAGTTCCCGATCGGCCCGGGCCCGACCTGAGGGCTGCACCTCGCCTGACCCGTTCGGCTCCCCGGTCACCGGGGACCGCCGATGACCTCGAGGGTGCGCTGGGTGTCGGCGGTGATGTCCTCAGGGTCGAACAGGGCCGGCCGCCACGCTTTGTCGCTGAACCGGTAGGACTGGTCCACGTGGAACGGCGACGCCGGATCCGATGACTGGCCGTGCACCACGAGCGCCTCGGCTTCGATGCCCGACGCCCCGAACGCCACCACCATCACCGCGCTCGTTCCTCCCTGCACCCCGCGCCCACCGCGGCGCAGGCCACTGCGGACGTCGACCACGTCGCTCACCTCGAAGGTGGGAGCGAGCGACGTTGACGCCGAGAAGCGGCGCGAGATCGTGGTGGTGCCGTCGCGACCAGTGCCGCCATGGATGGGGATCCGCTCTCCTCCGCGCTCGGTCCACTGCACCTGCCGCCAGAACTCGTCAATGTCGAACCCGGCAGTACGCACCGCCACGGCCGCCTCGGCCAGGGCCGTGACGATCGGATCAGGCCCGGTGACCGGGGCGGGAGCGAGTCCGTTCGGGGTGCCGATCGGATCCGCTGGATCAAATCCGTTGGCGAAGAGTCGCCCGGCGTTGAGCAGTTCGCCCGGTTCGAACGAGGCGAGGAACACGTCCCACACCGCGGCCGCTTGGTCATCGAGACCCCAGGTTGTGCGCCACCGGTCCGCGAGGTCACAGATCTCCCCCATGGAGACCACCTGCGCGGGCCAGACCTGGGTGCCCTCAGGGGTGAACCGGGCGGGCACCTCGACCTCGTCGACGGTGCGGCAGCGTTCCACCACCGCCTCGCGCACGAGACCCGACACGAGTCCTTCATTGGCGAACAGCGCCGAGCGCACATCACCGATGTTGACGGAACGGTCCTCCTCCTGGGCGGTGGCCACCAGTTCCCCCACCGTGCGCAGGGCGTGACGTGCCGCCGTTGAGAGCGGAGCCCCACTGGGGCCAACCAGCGGCGACGAGAACGTGAGTCGACGATCCTCGTTGGGGATCCACACGTTGTCACCGGTGGCGACCAGCCAGTTGCGCACCTGCACGCGTGGCAGGGCCGATGCCGGCAACAGACCTGCAGCGACGGCACCGTCACGCGCCTCCCACACCGCAGCAGGATTGCTGCCGTCGAGGAGGACCGCACCGGTCGCGGCCACCGCCGCCGCCACCGGATCACTGCCGGCGGCGACTTGGGCGTCGAGCAGCACACTGTCAGCCACCGCCGGGGTCGCTGCCGTGTCGGCGAGCACCGCCCAGCCCGACGCCGTGACCGCCACCGTCTGGGTGAATCCGGTCGCCCCGATGGCGGCATGCACGATATTGAGATCAGCCCCCGACGTGGCGGTGGCCATGCCAAGGAACTGGTCGACGAGTGCGGGACGCACGACAGCGGCGTCGCCATAGGTAAACGCCCGCTCCGTCGTCCACGGCATGCCGGGGGGTGCCACGACGGGACCCCAGTCCGTGCTCCACAGGGTGCGCTCGACCGTTCGGGTCGTGCGGTCAGCCACGTCGATGCTCACAGGTATCGCCGTCATGTTCACCGTCG
>JALRFT010000212.1 GCA_023261915.1 Acidimicrobiales bacterium
CCCAGATCGTCGTGATCCACTTCGGATCATCATCGATGAATGCCGCTCGGACCTGAGCCCGAACGGTGTCCCCGGCGGGACTCTGGGGATCCCCGTGTGACCACAGCCAGGCGTCAGCCCTCAGGGAGTCGAGGACGGTGACGGGGTCGACGGTCCCAAACTCGAGGGCGGTCGACGTGATCTCGACGTCCGGGAGGAGTGCGTCGATCCGGTCGAGGGCGTCTCCGCTGAGGAGCACACTGACCGAATCGCTGTCCGCTGCGGACTTGACGTGGGGCCACAAGGCATTGGCGCGCATCGCAGCGGGGTGGTCGGCGGGGTGATGGATGATGTACTCCCCGTGGCCCCAAGGCCCAAGGCCGGTGTGCACGTCGATGAGGATCAGGCGTGAACACGCCGTCAGCTCCGACGTCAGCCACGTCGTGAGCCAGTGGTTCGACCATGTGGGACCGTCGCCACCGTAGAAGAGGCCTTCGGGGTGGCGATACTGCCCGCGGCTCACTGCCCGTTGCAGTTCGACGGGGCCAAGGCGCTGCAGGTGCTCGCCTAGGGCGGTGAGGGTGGCCGCTCGGGTTTCGGCGTCCCATCGCTTCGGGACGAGTATCTCTGCCAACTCGTCGTAGTCGTCGTTGTGGGGGACAGGCTGATCCCAGTCGACAAAGTTCCGATTCAGATCAACGTTGTCCTCGTTCACCCGGCGCACCCAGGCAAAACCGAACGGATTGAGGGCATGGATCATCACGACCCGGGTGTCGTCAGGCCTGGTGTCGGAACAGTGGGTCAGCCAGTTGGTCTGCACTGCCGAACCGCAGTACCCCTCCACACCGTGCGTACCTGACATGACGAGGACGACGTCGTCGGCATCGTCGGGTCCGAGACTCGCCACGTCGATACCGAGTTCAGCCCCGTTGGGGCCTGCCAGCGGGTGAGGATGGTGGGACACGGCGGCCCCGGCATCGGTGGCGGCATCGAGGAACTTCTGTCGGGCCTCGGGGTAGGTCGTCGAGAGGGTAGGAGCAGTCATGGAACGGTCTTGGCCCCGGGTGTCGGTGGAGGTGTGGGTGCTGGCACGAGTACGTTACCCAAATGCCATCTCTGGATTTCGTGCCCGTCTCCGGGGTGCTCGGCGCACTCGTCGACGGAGTTGACCTTTCCGAAGGGCTCGACGATGCGACCGTTGAGTCACTGCAGGCGGCACTTGTCGAGCACCACGTGCTGTTCTTTCGCAACCAGTCCTTGACTCCGCAACAGCAGATCGCCTTTGGGTCCCGGTTCGGCCCTCTTGGTTCGCATCCCTTCGTGGGGGGCATGGCCGATCATCCCGAGGTCATTGAGGTCATCACCGAACCCGATGATCGGGTGAACTTCGGCGGTGGCTGGCACACCGACGTCACGTTCCTCGAGCGCCCCGACCTCGGCTCAGTGCTCTACGCCGTCGAGGTGCCGCCGGTCGGTGGTGACACCCTCTTCGCTGATCAGCACGCCGCCTGGGACGCGCTGTCGGACAACATGAAGGAATTCCTCGACGGGCTCGTGGCTGTGCACTCACCGGGTATGCAGTACGGCGAAGGTGGCTATTCGACGAAGTCCCGATCGATCGCCACCCGCGATGCCGACGGTGCCGTCGTCACCTCGGTGGAACACCCCGTCGTGCGCACCCATCCCGTCTCGGGCCGGAAGGGTTTGTACGTCAACCGGGCCTTCACCACGCGCATTCGCGGCTTGCACTACGACGAGTCGGCAATGCTGCTCGACTTCCTTTTCCGCCATGCGGTGGAGGAACGGTTCACCTGTCGATTCGCATGGGAGCCAGGGTCGGTGGCGATGTGGGACAACCGCAGTGTGCAGCACTTCGCGCTCTATGACTACCGCGGTCACCGCCGCCACATGCGCCGGGTCACGATCTCGGGCGACCGGCCCTTCTGACCTGCCCACCTGAGGGCGATGGTCGAGCAGGCGCAGTACCGTGGGCGCATGGCGCGTGCGCTCTCAGTGCAACGATGTGTGGCCATCCTCGTCGGCTCGGTTGTTCTCGCTGCGGGATGTGGCACGGGGCAGACCGAGAGCGGGTCAGGGACCAGTCCGTTGGCATCGCCGGTCCCGGTAAATGAAGCCGGGTGCCGTGCCGAGCCAATCGGACCCACGACCTATCGGTATGTTGACCGAGCGGGTGTGAACCCGGCACTGACCAGCCTTGATGTGTACCTTCCCGCCGGTTGCGACCCGGTGCCGGTGGTTGTTTGGGTGCACGGCGGCGGATGGCGGGCGGGGAGCAAGTCGTCGGACTCGACGAGGACGAAGGCCGCGTGGGCCAATCAGCAGGGTTTGGCGCTCGTGGCGTTGAACTACCGACTGTCGACCCCCGGTGCCGGGGTGGTGTGGCCTGACCACAGTGATGATGTCGCTGCTGGTCTCTCATGGATTGGCCGAGAGGGACCAGCACTCGGACTCGATCCCTCTTCAGTGGTGTTGATCGGTCATTCGGCCGGTGCGCATCTTGTCACCCTGGCGGTCACCAACGCCGAGCTGGTTGAGGCGGCTGGATTGGGCGGCGGACTTCGCTGCGTCGTTGCCCTCGACAGCGCCTCCTTCGATCTTGCGACCAGTCGAGCCAATTCCACTGGCCTGGTAGCCAACGCCTTCGGGTCCGACCCCAAGGTCATCGCTGAGGCTTCCCCCCTCGTCCAGGTGGTAGCGGGTGGACCGGTCACGGTGCCGCTGCTGGTCGTGACGAGAGGGCCGGCAGTCTGGATGGCGGCGGCGGAGACCTTTGTCGACGCCGTCAATACGGCCGGTGGATCAGCGACCCTGGTGGAGGCAAACCCTTACAGCCATGGCGAGGTGAACAACCAACTGGGTGCCGAGGGGGAGGAACTGGTGACCACACCCGTGACCCGATTCGTTACGGACTGTCTGAACCTTCCGCGCTGAGGGGGCTTCTGCTCAGCTCGTCATGCCGCCGAGACCGACGAAACTGCGGGCCAGTTCGATCTCTCCCATGTGGCGCAATCCGTGCTGGTACATCCAGCATTCGGTGGCGTCGAGCACCGTGATGCCCTCGGGCCCGGCCACCCGGGCGCTGTAGGTTGACGCGATCTGATCGGGGAACGGCCGGGGAACGACGATGCGTTCGAGTTCGTCGGGATCAATGGTGGTGAGCCAGGCCTCGGTCCGATCGAAGACGGTGCGCTGGTAGGTGCAGAACTCTTCGTAGTTCCCGATGCGCTGCGCCATCATCTCGTCCACAGTTCGGTGCTTGCCGTGGTCGTTCACTTCCACCTGCACCCGTTCCTGCCAGCTCTCATCCCAAACCGGCGGCACACCGGTGATGAGCATGAAGGAGGCATCCTCCATGTTCGTGTAGTGGAACAGGGAGAAGGCGATGGGCAAGGTCCCGGCTCGCTCGACGTGGTTCACATGAGCGAGGTCCATGGTGCTCGTTGCCTGGTAGTACAGCCCATGCATCGTCGCCATCCGGCGCCGAAGCGAGTCAATGAGCAGATCGTGCATGGGAAAACTCCTGGTGAGTGTCGGCAGGCTGTCACTGCCCAGCGCACCCTAGGCACGCCCCTGTTGAAGGTCAATCGTTCCAACTCAGGGCACGAAGCCGCGTCGGCATCCGAGCAGGGTGTTGGCAGACCCCGTGGCCACGTTCATCCCGAACACGCAGACGTCGTGACCGCCCCGACTGAGGTTGTCGATCGTGACGGAGAATCCGTGGCGGTCTCCGTAACCCTGATACGCAGCAGCGACGTCAGGTCGGGACCCTCCGGCCAGACTGATGGCGCCGAATCTGCCGTCAACGTAGACGTGCACGCTGGCTGGATCGGTCATGTCCGGGTCGATGACCCAACCGGACACCGTGGCACGACCCGGGCCAGTCACGATGGCCTCGAAGTTGCCGAAGGGGTCGCCGCCGGGTGTGAGGAATCGCCGGCAACCGAGCAGTGGATTCGAAGTTCCTCCGTCGACGTTGATGGCATAGGCGCACGCGGTGTGTACGCCGGCGACCAGACCACCGAGCGAGAAGCGGAATCCATGGTCGGCTCCGAAGCCGGGGTGTACCCGAGCTACGTCGAGGCGGGGAAGGCTTGCCTCGGTACTCTGCGCCCACCGGCCATCGATGTAGAGGTGGACGTCAACGGGACTCGGGGTATCGGGGTCGATGGTCCACCCCGAGATCCACAGCGGTACGAGGCCACCGGGTCCGACCGCCTCGAGGTTCCCAAAGGGGTCACCAGTTCGAACCGTCACGGTCCGACATCCCAGGCCCACCGGGTTTGCTGTCGAAGCGTCACTGGCGAACACACACACGGTGTGGACACCACCGCTGATATCGGGAGCAAGAAGCGAGAATCCGTGGCGGTCGCCGTACTCGGGATAGACACGAGCGACATCTGGTCGGGCGACATTGGCAGTGGCGCTGGCTCGCCGCACTCCGTCGACGGTGACCGCAATCTGGGTGGGGTCGGCCGTGTCGGGGTCGATGGCCCAACCGGAGATTGCGATGGCTCGCGGCCCGTCTTGTTTCGCCAATTCAATGTTTCCGAAGGGCTGATGGGTGACGAGGTGTTGGCGACATGCCGTCATCACAGGCTGGCCGTTGTGACCGGTGACCGTCAGGCAGATCCGTATCGAGCCGTCAGCGGTTGGCGTGGGTAACGTCACTGAGTACCCATGGTTGGGTCCGGCCTCAGGGAAGACTCTGGCAACGTCGGGCCGATAGCCGTTGGCAAGACCTGTCACGGATGAGCCTCCGGCGATGGAAGCCTTGACTTCCAGTTGGTCCTGAGGTGTGTCGGCGTCGAACGTCCAGCCCGCCACCGTGATACCTCCCGGTGTGGTCCTCGTGACGTCGATTGTTCCCCGCACGTTCCGGTTGGTGAAGGCGGCTCCGAGAGCATTGAGGCCATTGCGATCGCCTGACCGGTAGGAGGTCATGTCGGGAAGCACGCTGTTCCACATCACCTGCATGGTGTCGCCGTAGGGGTCGTCGTAGTGACCCAGCCCCATGGCGTGACCCATCTCGTGCAGAAGCACCGCCGCCTCGTAGCCACTCCCGAGAAGATCACGCTTCATTTCAACCACGGCATTGGTCACCACCCCAAACCCGCCCGCAGTGGCGACCGCATTACTGGCACACCCTGCCGCCGCCGGGCCGCACACCGTGACGGTGGGCACTCGGACCACGATCTCGTCGGCTGTGGGTGCTGCCGTCGTGTCGGGTCCGATGAGCACACCAGCCCCCGATGCGTCGTTGATTTGTCTGACGATCTCGGCCACGAGGGTGCGAACACTTGCTGGCGTGTCGGGTGCCATCCTGACGACTCGGCCGACCCGGGTGGCATTCACTCCGGCCATGAACCAAAAGCCGTCACCTTCAGCGGGGACCGCCGGAGCGCTCACTGCTGTCGCCGGCGTGGCGGTCAGCTCGATGGCAGAAGCCGATGAAGGGGTGAGGACGGCAGCAAGGAACCAGACGAGGATGACGGCCAGACGCCGGGGCGCAGACCTTCCCGGGCGACCCGGAGATGACGCAACCATTGCTCCTGAGGATGGCGGCGCGCCGAGGGCACCGACAGTGACATCAGTCGCCGTCGGTGCCCTCACCGCTCTATGACTTGCTTCAGAGTGACGTGCTATCGGTCACCCCGTGGACATCAGGCCGATGCTCGACGTCGTTGCAGGAGCCAGAGGCCGCCGCCGGCAGCCATGAGTCCAAGGCCGGCCACGATGAACGGCCCACCGTCGGGGCCACCCGTGCGGGGCAGCTCAGTGGTGGTTGTCGCATAGGGCGTCGCCAACGCCGTCTCTACCTGGCGCTCGACGAAGACCGGGGTCACCACCTCAACGGTCGATGGGGTGGTGGTCGGCACAGTGCTCACCGGTGTGGTGGTGCTGGTGGTCTCCGTACTGACGGGACTGGTCGTTGTCGTGGTGTCCTCGGTCGTCGTTGTGGTGTCGAGGGTGGTGCTGGTGGTTTCAGTGGTGACCGGGTTGGTGGTGGTCGTCGTGTCCTCGGTCGTCGTAGTGGACTCCGATGTCGTCGTTGTGGTGTCCTCGGTCGTCGTTGTGGTGTCGAGGGTGGTGCTGGTGGTTTCGGTGGTGACCGGGTTGGTGGTGGTCGTCGTGTCCTCGGTGGTCGTGGTGGACTCCGATGTCGTCGTCGAGCTGTCCGTTGTGGTGGTGGTGCTCTCAGATGTTGACGTTGACGTATCCGCCGTCGTACTCGTCGTTGAGGACGTCACGCTCCCACATGGCGGGTGACTGATTACGAAGTTGTTGAACTCGGTCACCGTCGTCCCTGCGGGGAAGGTCATCGTTGCCGAGTTGATGGTGAATGGTCCACCCGACTGGTTGGTCGTCGAATCGATGAAGTGGGCCGTCTTGCTCGAAGCGTCGGTGAAAACCGCCGAGCCGGTGCTGCCATTGCTGAAATTCAGCGTGATGGGCCCAAAGTCGGATCCAGTCAGGCCGCTTCCAGTGGATTCGACGCCATTCATGATGATGTGCCAACCGTCGCGTGACTCGTCGCAACCTCCCACGGTTGATGAGTAGGGAGTGTTGTTGACCGAGACCATGGTGCCTGGCCCAACTGACATAGCCCCCGCCGAAGTCGGGATGACGAGCGCCACGAGCGCAAGAATTGCCCCCGTGACGAAAATGGCTGCCGGGCCGAAAGCCCGACGCACAGCGCCGGGCGGCTGATGCATTGATGATGATTCTGTGGGCATGGGTCGCCTCCTTCGCTGGAGGCGCAACCCGATTCATCGGGACAACCGGTGCCACTGGCACCGTGCCGTCCGTATGGACGGGTCGCACCTCGTGGATGTGGTGCGACGTGCCCTCCCCAGGTTTCCCACGACCGGCCTGCAGTGCCGACGCAGTTCACGTCACTGCGGTCCCCGGTCGTGGTCTGGGACCACAAACGACCGTAGCGAGGTCGGTGTGCGGGTGAAATGCCGAAGCGGTTACAGCGCAGTGTCGGCTCGGTGTCGGGCGTGACAACGGTCGCACCCCGCGCCCCGACGGTGATCGTCGTTGGCTGTGGTGCACTAGGTCACGTCTGATGGATGCGACCACTGGCAGTGAGTGCAGGTCTCACCTGCGCGGCAGTGGGTGGAGTGCCATGCTTAGGGCTTAAGCCCAGGCAGCGGAGGACCCGTCATGACAGCACCCGAAGAGGTCACTGAGTACGAACCGAGCGTGTGGGAGCCGGTGGCCGACCACGTGGCGCAGTACCTGGCGACCAATGGGGAGGAGGGCGGTGTCTGGATGGACGCCCCGTGCATCATCCTGACCACGGTCGGCGCGCGATCGGGCAAGTTGCGGCGGACCCCCCTCATCCGAGTTCGTCACGGCGACAACTACCTCGTGGTGGCCTCAATGGGTGGAGCTCCCGACCATCCGCAGTGGTTCCACAATCTGGTCGCCAACCCTGAGGTGGTGGTCAATGATCTCGCTGAGGAGCATCGCCTTCGGGCTCGAGTGGCGTCAGCGGAGGAGAAGGCGACCCTATGGTCGGAGGCTGCAGCGGTTTGGCCGGACTACGACAGCTACCAGGCTGCGACGGAACGTGACATTCCTCTGGTCATCTGCGAACCGCGCTGAGCCTGGCGGGCCCCAGCAGTTCAGTCGAGGAAATTTGGAGGTCGGCGATCGCGTCGGGCCCGGATGGCTTCGGCGAAGTTGTCCGTCGTGAGACGCACGTGCAGCTGCGAGCGGCTCTCCAGATTGATGGCTGCCTCGAGCGAGTTGATCTCCATGGATGACCAGAGCACCTGCTTGGTGAGTTTGGTCCCGATCCGGCTGTAGCCGCAGATCCGTTCCGCCATCTGGTAGCAGATGTCGAGCAGTTCCTCGTCGGGCACGGTGCGTGACACCATCCCGATCTGCTCGGCTTCGACGGCGTCGACATCACGTCCTGACAAAAGAATCTCAAAGGCCCGCGAGCTCCCGATGGCGCGGGGGAGCAGGAAGCTGATGCCGAGTTCGTTGGCGCTCAACCCGTTGGTGATGCCCGCGGCCCGGAATCGGGCGGAGGAGGCGGCCACTCGGATGTCGGCGGCGAGGGACAGACACATGCCCCCGCCGATGGCCGGACCGTTGATGGCGGCGATCACTGGTTGGGGCATGGCGCGCAGTGCCAGCACGAGATCGGACAGGTACTCCATGGCCCGAACCGCAATCGCAGCAAGGCCCATGCCGTCGATACCCGGGGGTACTCCCGAGTCTTCGAGGTCCGCACCGGCGCAGAATGCTCGACCCGCACCGGTGAGGACCACGACCCAGACGTCGTTGTCGGCAGCGACCCGGTCAATGGCTTCACGCAGCGGCACCACCAGATCAAACGACATGGCGTTCATACGCTCCGGCCGGTTCATGGTGATGAGCGCCACGTGCGGGCGGGGCATGCTGACCTTGACGAGCTCGGTGCTCTCGGTGTCGTCCATGGACGAACCCTAGGTGCCCAACGATCGGGGCGTCGGACGTGTCAGCCGGTGATGCCCACCGCTGTTGGCGTGTGCCCCGGGATCACCGCTGTGGGCGACGGGTTCCCCAACACGTCCCGAGTCAACTCCCACAGGACGTCCCGGACGTCGGTGGCGATGGCCAGATCGCCCCGGTCGAGCTGGTTGGCGCCGAGCCCCGGCCAGGTGCCATGTACGACTCCACCGCGTGCGGCCCCGCCCATGACCAGCATCATGTTGGCCGTGCCGTGGTCGGTGCCACCGCTGGCGTTCTCCTGCACTCGTCGCCCGAACTCGCTCATGACCACGGTGGTGACCTCTGACAGGCCTCGTTGGTCAAGGTCGGCCTGGAGGGCGGCGAGGTTCGTGCCCAGACCTTGGAGGAGGTTGAACATGTCACCGGCCGTGTGGGTACCCATGGCGTTGTGGGTATCCCAGCCCCCCGTGTCGATGGTGACCACCTCGACGCCGAGTCCCGCTCCGAGCAGTGCCGCCGCGTCGGCGAATGCTCCGGCGTTGGCCGCTGGCTTGGTGATGGCTTGTACGGCCTTGACGGCGTTGAGGGCTGATACCCCTCGGGTCTCAACCGCAGCAGTGCCCGAGTAGGCCTGACGCAACGATGGGTCCCAGGTCCGCACCGTCCCACTCAGACCGCCGAGGCCGAAACTGCCGAGCGCAGGGATGGAGAGCGCACCTGAGCCACGCAGACTCCCCGGCACATTGTTGGAGATCGCCACACCGCGGAACAGGTCGCCGTAAGGTCCCGACCCGGACGTGGAACCGAGGTGGCGGGCCAGCCACCCCCGGGCATCGGACGAGCGGGCGGTGACGCCTTGCTCGAGAAGATCTTGGGCGTCGAAGTGGCTGCGGGAGCGGGCCGGGTTGCCGACAGCATGAATCACGGCAAGTCGGTCGTCCTGCCACAACTCGTGGATCGGAGCGAGCGCCGGATGGAGTCCGAACATCGTGTCGAGATCAAGTGTCGCCGTGTCAGGGATGGCGATGGTGGGCCGGGCGGCGTAGTAGCCGGGGTCGCCGACCGGCACGACTGCGCTGAGCCCGTCAATGCCGCCGCGGAGGAAGACCACGATGAGCTTGCCGTTGCCGTTCCTTGCGCCGATGGCGCCAGCAGCGTTGGCTGAGGCCGTCAAGGGCGAGGGCAGGACGCCGGACAGTCCGAGGGTGCTCACCCCCACGAGCGCGCCGGTCCCTGCGAGGAAGCGGCGGCGGGAGGTGGTGGAGGACTCGGTCATGGGGTCACCGGTACTGGAAGTCGGGGCTGGCGAGCATGAGGGGAACCACGGCGGTGACGAGCTGGTTGGCCTGAGGTGTCGTCAGTCGACCGACCGAACCAAGACCGCTGTGGCTGACAAGCAGGCTGCGTCCGCCGGCGGTGAGTGGTTCGTGCAGGACCCGGTCGGCGAGCAGGTCAATGGCGTCGACCGTCGATCGACCGGCCACACCGCTGCGCAGCGTGTCAATGGGAAGATCCACGATGCCTAGTCGTCGGGCGACGAGGTCGCCCGAGAGGTTCCATCGTGAGAGGAGGCCACCCGTCGTAAGCCAGGCGCCCTCGACGTCGGGATAGCCGTTCGGTGCCGGCCAACCGAAGGGCTGCTGGCCGAGTCCTGCGACCACGTTGCCAACCTGGCG
The DNA here is from genome assembly GCA_023261915.1 of Acidimicrobiales bacterium. GTDB lineage: Bacteria > Actinomycetota > Acidimicrobiia > Acidimicrobiales > Acidimicrobilacustridaceae > M30B73. Next base: position 10,125 of record JALRFT010000212.1, read on the forward strand.
AAGTCGTGTGTCGGTTGCGGGTAGGACTGTCGCCCCGAGTGCCCGGATCGAGGCGACGACCCAGTCGAGAGGTCGACGGAACTTGGAGTTCGTGGCCGAGGTGAAGGCAGGGTGGTTGAACAGCGTCCGCAGCACGGGGGTAATGGCGGTGTCGTTGGCGGAGTACACCGCTGCCAGATCATCGATGAGGGTCGCCGGAGGGAAGTCAGTGACGAACCGACGGGCGAGTTTCGTGGCCACCATGCGGGCAGTGGCGGGATGACGGGCCAGATGGGTGAGGTAGGCCTCACCGTGGCTGAGCGCGGTGCCGCTGGTGGGCCGGGTCCAACCCTGCATGCTTACCGAACCGCTGTCGTGATTGGTCGACCGGAAGATGAATTCGCCGGTTGTCGGGTTCACGGTCCATCCGGTCAGCAGGCGCGCCGTCGCCACGACGTCAGCTTCGGTGTAGTTGCCGACCCCGACGGTGTGGAGCTCAAGGAGTTCACGGGCGTAGTTCTCGTTGGGTGCAGCCTTCACGCTGACGGCGTTGTCGAGGTACACGAGCATGGCCGGACTCTTTGCTGAGGCCACCAGCAGGTCGGCGAACCGACCGAGTGCCCGGGGGCGGATCACCGACCGATCCTCAATGGTCTTGAGTAGGCCCGAGCGACTGTCACTGATGGGGGCGTTGAAGTGGTCGCTCCATAACTCGACCATGCGTTCGAACAATTGGGCAGGGCTCTCCACCTGACGGATGACGGTGGCGAGACGAACCTGGCTGCCTACCTCACCGGCTGTGGCCGCTTCTTTCAGCGCGGCGAACGAGGCGTTGACGTGGGGGAGCTGGGCAACCTTGGCCTCCACGGCGGCGGTGTCGAGCCGGGCGGGATCGAGTTGTTCATCTAGCCAAGCGGCCGTGCCAATGGCCCGGATGCGGGTGACAGACGTGGCGTCAAGGCCGAAGGTGGCCCGTCGCAGGAGATGCAACTGGGGGTCGGTTGTGTTTTGCACCATGTCACACGCCGCCACCACCGCACCCGCTCCAAGCAGGCCCGCAACTGCTGCGATGTTACGGAAGAGCTCACGTCGTTCGAACCGGGGCTGGTCAAGGACGGCCCTCTCGATCTGGGCGTCACTCAGCCCGTCAACGGGCTCGAGTTCGCCGGTCGCAGGCACTCCGCCAGTATCCCACAGGTCAATCGTCGACGGCAGGGCGACCCGATCGGGCTTCACGCAGGGCTTGGTGACGGGACTGGGTGGCGCTGAGGACCACTCGAGCGGCCGTAGCGAGGATGCCAATTCCCATCAGCATCTGAATGGTCACCACGATGCGGGCGGCGTCGGTGGTGGCCACGATGTCGCCGAACCCGACGGTGGCGACGGTGGTCACCGTGAAGTAGATGGCGGCGGCCTTGGTCATCTGCTCGGAGAAAGCGTTGGGATCAGCCTGGGCCATGAGGACGTAGGTGAGGGAGAACGCCACGATGAACATGAGCGTGACCAGCAGCAGCGCCTGCACCCCGCGCAGCACCGGGTACGGAGCCCGCTGGAGCTGACGGATCTGGATCACCACCATGGCCGCGAAGGCGAGCAATCCAACAATGAGGACAACAATCACACTGACGCTGGCGGTCTCGTTGACGGGAAACCAGAAGTAGGCAATCAGGAGTGCCGCCACGGCGAGCACCATGCGGGCGGTGTTGGCGATGACGAGTCGGATCCGTCCCCGCCGATCAAGGTCACTCCATGGCGCAGGGTTTGTGTCGTCGGTTGCCGTGGATGAGGTTGAAGCCGACATGGTTCCTCCTCGCATCAGTCGACCGGATCGGACCACCTGACGCTACCAGTGGGTCCGGTGCCAACCCGGAGCATCACGTCAAGCGCGCCTCGGTCAATAGACTCATCAAGTGAGTCGATTCGCCCACGACACTGCCGTGCGCGCCGTTGGCGACGGCATCTATGAGGCAGCCATTGATGGTGGCTGGTCGGTGATCGCCGGGGCGGCCCCCAACGGTGGCTACGTGATGGCCACTGCAGCGCGGGCCATGGCCCACGCCGGCGGTCAGCCCGATCCCCTGAGCGTGACGTGCCACTACCTCGCCCCCTGCACACCTGGCCCAGTGCGCATTGAAACTGAGGTGATAAAGGCTGGTCGTCGTCACGCCACGGTGGCTGCGTCCATCACCCAAGGGAGTCGATCCATGGCGCAATTGCTCGGGGTGTTCGCTGATCTTGAGGCTGCCACCGGACCGAGCGTTGATCAGCGACGGGTGTCACCACTGCCGCCCATTGATGACTGCATCGACGGTCTGAGTGACCGTGCCCCGGACCCGGCGGCCATGAGTGAGGTGCCCCCCATCTTTCAGCGGTTCGAGCATCGAACGGCACCGGGGGTGATGGAGTGGGCCCGGGGCGCACCGACGGGTGAAGGCGCAGTGGGTGGCCACCTCCGTTGGGCGGACGGTGCACCGATGGACACGTTTGGGCTGTTGGTGGTGGCTGACTGTTACCCGCCGGCGGTGTTCAACCTCCAAGGGCTGACCCCGGGTTGGGCCCCCACGATCGAGCTGACCGTGCAGGTACGGGCCCGGCCTGCTCCCGGCTGGTTGTCGGCATGGTTCACCACCGCATCGGTGACCGGTGGGTACCTCGAGGAAGACGGTGAGGTTCGTGACTCGACGGGTCAACTCGTGGCCCTGTCGCGTCAACTGGCTCTCGTGCCGAGGGAAGCCGGCGGCTAGTTCACCAGGCGTTGGCGTCCGGTCCAGTAGGGCTCGCGCAGTTTGAACTTCTGCAACTTGCCGGTGGCGGTGCGGTACAACTCGTCGCGGAACTCAACGCGCTTGGGACACTTGTACCCGGCAAGGTGTTCATGGGCGTGGGCGATGATGGCTTCCTCGCTGAGTTCGGCACCGGCGACCGGAACCACGAGGGCAAGGACGAGTTCGCCCCACTTCTCGTCGGGGACCCCGATGACGGCGACCTCGGCCACGTCGGGGTGGGAGAACAGCACGTCCTCCACCTCAATGGAGCTCACGTTCTCGCCCCCGGAGATGATCACATCCTTGCGGCGGTCGCTGATGACCACGTGATGGGTGTCGTCGATCATCCCCCCGTCACCAGTGTGGAACCACTCGGTGTCGCCATCGCCATCGCCGTCGGAGACGCGGATGGCGTCGGCAGTGGCCTCGGGCTGTTCCCAATACCCGCGCATGACGTGGTTGCCGCGGGCAAGAACCTCGCCATCGGCCGACGTCCGTACCTCGACGCCCAACGCCGGGGCTCCGGCGCGTGTCAGCAACGTCGCCCGCTCGGTTTCCGACAGGTGGTCTGACTCGATACGCCGCCGGTTCACCGTCAGCAGCGGAGAGGTCTCAGTCAGGCCATAGATCTGGATGAACTCCCAGCCGAGCTCGGATTCAATTCGTTCGATGGTCCGAGATGGTGGTGGCGCACCTGCCACCACCATCCGGACGCGACCGGATCCGGGCACCGCGCCGTTCCACGTCGAGGCGGCCTCCACGATGGCGTTGGCGACGGCCGGTGCGCCCGCCAGCACGGTGACGCCGTGATCGTCGATGCGGCGGAGGATCTCGGTGCCGTCAACCTTGCGGAGCACGATCTGGGGAACGCCCATGGCGGCGCAGGCGAAGGGCAGACCCCAGCCGTTGCAGTGGAACTGAGGAAGGGTGTGGAGGTACACATCGTCGTCGTTCACCCCAAGGTGCCAACCAAAGACCGTGGCGTTCAGCCAGATATTGCGATGCGTGAGCTCCACACCCTTGGGACGGGCGGTCGTGCCCGACGTGTAATTGATGGTGGCTGTGGCGTCTTCATCGGGCTGCCATCGGACCGGGCTGACACCGGGTCGGCACAAGAGATTGTCAGAGTCGTCACCGATCACTGCCCGATATTCGGCGGTGACAGAGGCGAGCGCCTCGTCGAGTTCGGGATCGATGAGTAGGACCCGTGCCCCGGAGTGATCGACGATGAAGGCAACCTCCTCGGCGGTGAGCCGGAAATTGATGGGGACGAGGATGCGTCCCGATCCGCTCACCCCGAAGAGCGCCGTCAGTAGCCGGGCAGAGTTGTGGCTGACGATGGCCACTCGCTCCCCAACAGCGATCCCTAGCGCATCGAGCCCCGCCGCCATCTGTCGTGCCCGATCGGCGACCTGTGCATAGGTGAGGGTTCCCCAGGTGGGTGCGGGTTGATCGGGTTCATCGACGATGCCGATGCGTTCGGGGTAGACCTGTTCGGCGCGGCGGAGGAAGTCGTTGACGGTCATGGCGACATGCATGAACGAACCTTATGCCTCCGCACCCTCTCGCGCCCGGGGCGCGCATCTCCTCACGAAGCGTGTCCGGTACGCTTGGCGCACCATGAACAGGCAGCCCATGCTCGGTCGAGGTGTCGCGGCAATTGCCGTGGTCACCGTCGTGCTTTTTTCCACGCTGGCGTGCACGACCGACGCGGAGCGGTCTCAGACAGGTGAGCGAGACACCAGTGGTTCCACAGTGGAATCCGGCCTGCGACCACTGGCAACTGGTTCGGTGCCGCCAACTTCGAGCACCACGGCACCAACCTCCACGACGCTGCCGCCGTCTACGAGCACGGCACCGCCGGCGCCAGCGACATCGGTGACCCCAGCTACTCCGTCACCTCCATCGGCTTCCGTCAGTTCGCGGGATTTCCTTGCACCACTGGTGATCAATGATCGGCCGAGTCCGCAGGGTGCCTATGACCGTGATGCGTGGTCACACTGGGATGACACTGACGGAGACGGGTGTGACGCCCGTCAGCAGGCCCTGATCGCAGCGTCAATCTCACCGCCTCAGGTCGACTACTACCGCTGTCAGGTCATTGCCGGCGACTGGTTCTCGGCGTATGACGGGGTATCCACCGACGATCCCAGTGACTTCGACGTCGACCACCTCGTACCGCTGGCCAATGCTCACCAGAGTGGAGGCTGGGCGTGGGATGCGCCTACCCGGCGTCTCTTCGCCAACGCTCAGGTGAACCTGTGGCCCGTGTCGGCCTCGTCGAACCGCTCCAAGGGGTCACGTACGCCTGATGAGTGGCGACCGGCGCGCACGGAAGTGTGGTGTGAGTTTGCCGTCCGCTGGACCACGGTGAAGGTCTTCTGGGGCCTCACGGCAACGACATCGGAGCGGGATGCCCTCGGTTCGATGCTCGACACCTGCTCGTCCTTGCCGCCACCCCCGTCGGGGTTCTAACCCGCCAGTTGCCCCCACACTCCTGTCACACCCCCGGAGTATCTCTGGGAGTCCATCGTGCATGGGCAGGTGGTGAGTAGGGGAGATGTAGGTGGGATGACCGACTTCTGGTACTGGGCGGACCGGGTTGAGGTGGATTGCGAGATCAGCGTTGTTTCAGCACAGCGACGCGGCGTGCGACTCTGCGCGCTGTTGGCGCTCACCGAGGACGGTTTGATCCCGGTGAGCTGTGGGCCGGATGTGGCCTCCTTGACTGCGGTCCCCCTCGACCACCTCTTCATCGGTCCGGCGGCACTGGGCGGGATGGTGGCGTGCTCTGACGGGGATGGATTCAGGCTCATCGTGCGGGATGGCAACGGTCGGTCAGAGGTACTGGAGGGCAATCACGGCGCCTGGCAGCGCGTTGAGGTGGAACTCGCCGACCTTGAGGTCGTCGCCCTGCTCGGGGAACTCATGGACCTCGAGGCCAATCATCCTCCGGTCGCCGAACTCGAGGCGCGACTTTTGGTGTGGGGCTGGTTGGGGCACACCGCTCGACGAGTTGACTCCGAATCAATCGACCCCGGACTGCGACTACTCGTCGACGGGGATCTGCCGGGCCTCGCAAACCTGATGGGGGTCGACTCCGATCGCCTTCCGCCGTCGAGCGAACCGCTCGCCCGACTCGGGCAGCTCGCAGAACTGGTGGGACATCCTGCTCTCGAGTGGCCCGTCGACGAACCGCCGATCGACGTCGAGGCGCAGATCACCTTTCTCCACGCCTGCATTCCATCGCGATGGGTACTGGCCGATGAATTGCGGAGCATCGATCGACGCATCGATCTGGCGGATCTCGTGATGGCCGCAGCTCTCCCGGGCCGGGCTCCCTCACCCTCCTGACCAATGATCGCCCGCCTAGAGTCGGGCCCATGGCAGGTTCACGCGCATTCTTCCGGATCTCCGCCGTTGCTCTCGTAGCGCTGTTCGGTGTCGCCGTGCTCACGGGGTGCGGTTCGACGAATCCCTCTGCTCCCGAGAGCGACGCTGTGGCCCCAGCGTCAGGCGAGTACCTCAGTTCGCCGGCGTCCTCGCTGCCACTGGTCCCTGGGACGCAGGTACAACTCACTCTTGACGGGTCCTCACTCTCGGCATCGGCAGGTTGCAACTCCTTGGTCGGCTCCTATTCCCTGGATGGAGCGACGCTGGTTGTGCGTGATATCGCCTCCACCATGATGGGTTGCACCGAGGACCTCATGGACCAAGACGGACGGCTCTCGGCCTTCCTCACCGGTCGACCCGTGGTGTCGACGAGCCCCGATGGGTTCACCCTCACGGGGGAGGGCGACGCCACCCTCGTGATGGTTGAGCGGGCAGTCGCTGATCCGGATCGGACCCTGGAATCCACAGTGTGGGTCCTCAACGGCCTCATTGACGGTGAGGTGGCCTCGTCCGCCGCCGGATACGACGGCATCACCTTGTTGTTTGCGGGCGGTGCGGCGACGCTGACCTCGTCGTGCAGCACGGCGGCCACCTCCTACACCCTCGTACCTCCGGGGACCCTTGAGACGGCGACGATGACCGTTGCGGCGTTCCCCGGATCAGGTGACTGTGCGGTGATCAACGAGGGGGTCAACGCGGTCGCGGCCCTCTTCGGCGGCACGCTGGACGCCACCGTTGAGGCCGGCACCCTGACGTTGATGAGGGACGGCAAGGGGGCAACGTTCGGAGCGAGTTAGCCATTCGACAGCGAACTGATGGCCGCCCGCAGCGACGCGGCGGTGGGTTCAGTGTGGGCTCCCGAGTCCGCCCAATGGATCTGCCCCGACCGGTCGGTGAGAACCACGGTGATGTGGGAACGGTCGGTGATGTTGAGCGGTCGGCATACCCTTCGAATATCGCCGTAGACGGTCAGCGTGCGGGCCAACACCGCTGGATCGCCGATGCTGCGTGCCATGCCCCCGTCGATGAACGGTCGTGCCGGTGCCCAGTGACGGGCGAGGATCGGTAGTTCGTAGAAGTGGAGATCAGGGACTGATCCAGCCAGTGCACCCAGCGCCGGTACCCAGCTGTCGACCTCGGCCTGTTGGAACTGACGGAACGCGATCATCGCCACCACCAGACGCCCCTCGAAGTCCCTGGGTAGGTGCTTCTGGTTGCCGAGGAGGTCCCGGGCTTGGACTACCGGAAACCGCATCACATCACTGGACATCACCGCAGCGTAGGACCCGCAGGCTGATCACCGGTGGGGCATGTTGGGCCTTGGCACCCACACCGGCATCATGAGTGGGTGGTCGATAGCCGAACGGTGGTTGGCCTCACCTCGGCCGAGGTGGTGCAGCGGCTCGATCGTGACGGCCCGAACGTGTTGCCCCCAGTGGCGGGCACTCCGATGTGGCGCCTATTCGCGGCGCAGTTCGTTCACTTCTTCGCAGTCATGCTGTGGGTAGCTGCGCTTCTCGCCCTCCTTGCGGATCTTGCACAGATTGCTGCGGCTATCACGGGTGTCATCGTTGCGAATGCTGTATTTGCTTTTGTCCAAGAGCAGAGAACCGAGCGGGCTGCGGAGCATCTGCGACGACTGTTGCCCCAGCGTGTGACGGTACTTCGCCGCGGCCCACCAACGGTCGTGGACGCCTCCGAATTGGTCATTGGTGATCGTGTGCTCATAGAGGCGGGGGACCGGGTGTGCGCCGATCTCCGGGTCTGCAGTGGTCACGGTGTTCTGATGGATGAGGCGGCACTAACCGGAGAGAGTTCGGTGGTGAGTGCCGTTGATGGTGATGGGCTGTGGGCTGGCACCTTCGTTGTTGAGGGGGCAGCCGAATGCGAGGTCGTGGCTACTGGTCCCCGCACGCGTCTGGCAGAAATTGCGCAGTTGACCACCGGAGTAGAGCGATCCCCGACTCCCCTCGCAAAAGAGTTGCACCGACTCGTGCGGGTGATTGCAATTGTCGCCTGTAGCGCCGGCACTGCCTTTTTCGGCCTGACTTTCTTGCTTGATACTCCTCCAGCGCAAGGTGTGGTGTTTGCTATTGGGATCACGGTGGCGCTCGTGCCGGAGGGGCTGTTACCCACGACGACCTTGTCGCTGGCGATGGGAGCCCGGCGGATGGCTGCGCATCAGGCTCTGGTTCGTCGTCTTGAGTCGGTTGAGACATTGGGCTCCACCACGCTGATTTGCACGGATAAGACGGGCACGCTCACGACGAATCAGATGTCTGTGGTTGCGCTGTGGTGTCCGGCAGGTTCGCTGGAACTTCCGCCGAGTGGCTGGGATCCCGACCCGCTCGCTCTAGCTGGCGAGAGTCCGGAGCTGATCTCGGCGGTGAGGACCTTGAGCGAACTTGCCGCCGGTTGTGCAGGGGGGTCGGTGACGAACGAGAACGGTCAGTGGGTTCCCCATGGCGATCCACAAGAGGTCGCTCTTCATGTTGCTGCCCGGCGGCTGGGTGCCATCGACGATCACGACGCAACCGCTGACTATCGATTCACCTTTGATCCTCAGCGTCGACGGATGTCAGTGGTGCGCGGCGGACAATTGGTTGTGAAAGGTGCGCCTGATTCGGTGCTCCCTCGCTGTATTGACGGCGGCGAGTCAGTCGATGTCGCACTCAAGACGATGACGAGTGCAGGTCTCCGGGTACTTGCGGTCGCCATGCGTCAGCTTCCTGTCGGACCGGTTCCCACCGACCCGAACGAGGTTGAAATGAGCCTCTCACTCGTTGGCCTGGTTGGCCTTGAGGATCCTCCGCGTCCGGGTATCGCCGAGTCGCTTTCGTCATGCCGCTCTGCGGGGGTCAGGGTCATCATGGTCACGGGTGACCATCCGGCGACGGCCGCCTCAATTGCGCGTGAAGTTGGCCTTACCTCGGAGGAACCAGTTGTGGTTGTTGAGGCCGAACTCCCTGAGGATAACGCCTTGCTTGGGGCCCTCGTGGATCGTGACGGTGTTGTTGTGGCGCGGGTTTCCCCGGCGGGCAAGTTGCGGATCGCTCAGGCTCTGCGGGCGCGCGGGCATGTCGTGGCTATGACAGGAGACGGGGTCAACGACGGACCTGCGTTGCGTGAGGCTGACATTGGAATCGCCATGGGTGCAACCGGCACGGACGTTGCGCGCGAGGCAGCTGATCTGGTGCTCCTCGATGACAATTTCGCCACCATCGTGGCTGCGGTTGCTGAGGGCCGGGCAACATTTGCGAACATTCGCCGGTTTCTCACCTATCACCTCACCGACAATGTCGCCGAGCTCACTCCCTTTGCTATCTGGGCTCTCACCGGAGGCCGGTTCCCCCTCGCTCTGGGTGTTCTTCAAGTGCTCGTATTGGATCTCGCAACAGACACCCTCCCTGCTGTGGCACTCGGTGCGGAACCACCTGGGCCGAATGTCCTCAACCGGACTCCCACTCGAGGCCGACTACTAAACGCAGGAACTGCCCGTCGGGCCTTTGGTCTCCTTGGGCCCACCGAGGCGTGCATGGCAATGGTTGCCTTCACCGTGTCGCTTTGGTCGAGCGGTTGGCAGCCGGGCCCCGTTGCTTTGCCCTCCGAGGCGGTCGCCGCTGCGTCGGGGGCTGCCTTTGCCGCTGTGGTGCTCGGCCAAGCTGCCAACGCTTTTGCATGTCGGAGCACTAGGCGCGTCGTCTGGGAAGTTGGTGCACCCAACAGATTTGTTCCGGTCGCTGTCGCCGTAGCCATCGCGTTGGGCGGCCTGGCAATCGTCATATCTCCAATCGCTGATGCACTCGGGCAGGCGGTTCCAAACCCATTCGGGGCCTTTGTCGCACTATTGACCCCGCTCGCAGTCGTTGCTGTCGACAGCGTTGACAAGTGGTGGCGGGGACGACACACGAGCGAGGGAACGACTGGCCCTTGATTAGCGGCGGATATGACCCGTTGCTGACGTAGAACCGCCCGGACGGTCTCTTTTATGTCAAGAGTCTTTCGAGACGGGCTCGGTGCATGATGGCGTCGTCGGGATCGTCGACCGGTTCGGCCTCTCCGAAGTGCACCCGGCGGGCATGGACCCGGGCCATCACCAAGGCGTGACGCAGTGCGGCATAGACGGTGTGGAACTCGAAGTTGCTGACCGGTCCGCCTCCGGCCGCGGTGTAGGCCGCCACAACGTCGTGGGCCTGGAACATGTCGGGCAACCCCGGCAGGTCGAACTGTTCAGCGATGTCCTGGAAGAACACGTGCAGGAAACACATCCACGCCAGATCAACTCCCGCTGGGGCGATGCCGGCCATTTCCCAGTCGAGGACCGCCACCGGGGTGAATCCATCGAAGATCATGTTGCCGATGCGGGCATCCCCCCAACTGAGCACCGAGGGGCCCTCGTCGTCGGGCCAGTTGTCTGCGAGCCATTCGAAGGCGGCCTCGGCGAGAGGGAGCGAGCCGTCACCGCGCATCCAGTCGTAGTAGTTGCGCCAGTGCTGCACGTGCCGCCGCAATGGCGTGTTGCCGGCGGTGTCGTAGTGCAGGAACGACAGGTCCCATCCGTCCGCTGCTGCAGCGGCGAGATCGATGCCGTGGATTCCGGCGAGTGTGGCAACACTGGCCTCCTGGAGTCGACGACGTTCGCCGGCCTCGGCGTCAAGCAACCAGCCCTCGAACGTGTAAGGCATGACGTCCGGGGGAATTCGGCCATCGACTCGATCCATGATGAAAAAAGGTGCGCCGAGAATTTCGGGGTTCGTTTCCAGCCAGCGAGTGGCGGGGACCGGAACGCCGCTGCGATCAGCCACGAGTCGTAACACTTCGAACTGCCCCGTCAGGTCGTAGGTCGGAAACACCGGGACATCACTCGTCGCCGGCTCGACGCGGGCTACGAGGTGGTGGTCGATGGGATCTGAATCGCCGGCATCGGACCAGGCGGCGGTGATGAGCAGCGTCTCCGACGACATCCCGTTGGCCTCGGGCACCTCCACCCCGAGCACCGTGGCGCCGGTGTCAGGTAGCTGAGCTCCGAGCCAGCCATTGAGGGCTCGCTGGAGTTGCCCGGGGTCCCTGCTCGACCGGGTCAGGTGCTCGCTTTCGGGCGGTTGCCCGGCGCCGTCGCGGTCGTCCTCGTTGCTCGCCATGGTTCCCCCTTTGCGCGCACCGTACACCGGGTAACGTGTCGGATTCCCGGGGGGACTGCACCCGGCAGGGCATCGGAGGAGATCATGGCTGAGCAGCACAAGTACCTGTTGGACGAGTCGGACATGCCGACGCGTTGGTACAACATCATTCCTGACCTTCCCGAGCCGCCTCCGCCGCCACTGCATCCGGGCACCAAAGAGCCAGTGGGTCCAGAAGACCTCGCACCGCTGTTCCCGATGGCGCTGATTCTCCAGGAAGTGTCGACCGACAGCTACATCGACATCCCCGAACCGGTGCTCGACATCTACCGACTGTGGCGGCCGTCTCCGCTGTACCGGGCCGTTCGTCTCGAGCGGGCCCTCGGCACACCGGCACGTATCTACTTCAAGTACGAGGGCGTCAGCCCGGCAGGTTCGCACAAGCCGAACACCGCTGTGCCCCAAGCTTTCTACAACGCCGAGGAAGGCGTCACGCGACTGACCACCGAGACGGGTGCGGGCCAGTGGGGGACCTCACTGGCGTTCGCCTGTGCGCAGTTCGGCATCGACTGCGAGGTGTGGCAGGTCCGCGCCTCCTACGACCAGAAGCCCTACCGCAAGGCGATGATGGAGGTGTTCGGTGCCACGGTGCATCCGAGCCCCTCGGATCTGACCAACTCGGGCCGGGCCATCCTCGCCGCCGACCCCAACAGCCCTGGAAGTCTCGGCATCGCCATCTCCGAGGCTGTTGAGATGGCCGCCCAGGATCCCGAGACCCGTTACGCCCTCGGCAGCGTGCTCAACCACGTTCTGTTGCACCAGACCATCATCGGGGAAGAGGCGTTGCTGCAGATGCAGATGGCCGGGGACACCCCTGACCTGTTGGTTGGCTGCACCGGTGGCGGGTCCAACTTCGCCGGTCTGGCGTTCCCGTTCTTGCGCGAGAAGCTCGCCGGTCGGATGTCACCGACGATCCGGGCCGTGGAGCCGGCCTCGTGCCCGAGCCTGACTCGGGGGCACTACACCTACGACTTCGGTGACACCGCCGGGCTGACCCCGCTCATGAAGATGCATACGCTCGGCCACGATTTTGTGCCCGATCCCATCCACGCCGGTGGTCTTCGCTACCACGGTATGTCGCCGCTCATCAGCCACATCTACGAGCTCGGTCTCATGGAGGCCGTGTCCAAGCCGCAGACGGAGTGTTTCGCCGCCGGGATCGAGTTCGCCCGGACCGAGGGCATCGTGCCCGCCCCCGAACCGACCCACGCCCTTGCCGAGTGCATCGCTGAGGCGTTGCGTTGCAAGGAGTCGGGGGAGGAGAAGGTGATCCTCACGGCATTGTGCGGCCATGGCCACCTCGACCTCGGGGCCTACTCGAAGTACCTCGAAGGTGCGGTCGAGGACCACGAACTCTCACAGGACGTCATCGACGCTGCGTTGGCCGGAATCGGCTGACGCCTTGGGAACCCCCGACTAGCGAGGGGGGAGCCGGTCGTTTCCCGCCCGAGCCGCTTCGGCCATCTCCTCGGCGAGTCCGGCGAGGGCCTCGGCGAGGCGGTCGTCGCCGAGGGAGAGAATGCGGGCTGCGAGCAGACCGGCGTTGCGCGCCCCATCGACGGCCATGGTCGCTACCGGGACACCCTTGGGCATCTGCACGATTGAGAGCAGGGCGTCGAGACCCGAGAGCGTCGTGGCATCCACGGGAACACCGATGACAGGCAGCGTGGTCAGTGAGGCGACCATCCCCGGGAGGTGAGCGGCACCCCCGGCACCGGCGATGATGACCTGCACGCCACGTTCACGGGCCGACGAGGCAAATTCGACCATGTCCCGGGGGGTTCGGTGGGCAGAGACCACCCGTACCTCGCAGGGAACGCCGAGCTCGTCGAGCACCTCTACCGCTCCCGACAGCACGCGGTAGTCGCTGTCGGACCCCATGATCACCGCCACTGGGGCGTGCTGCTCAGTTGCCATGGCTCAATCGTTGCACGTGTCGGGTGACTGACCGGTGACGGGAGGAACTCATCGGCTGTGCAGGGCGTCGAGCGCCTGTTGTGCCACCGCCTCGGCGGAGGCGACGTCGGGGCCGAGGGCGGTGACATGTCCGAGCTTGCGACCTTCTCGCCACGACTTGCCGTAGAAGTGCACGTGGGCACCCCTCACCGAGAGGGCCTCGGTGATGTTCGTCGCCGGGTTCCCGGTGCCGGCCTCACCGATGATGTTCACCATGGCCGCCGCTGGGCCGACGAGGTCGGTCCTGCCCAGTGGCCAGTCGAGTACCGCTCGCAGGTGGTTCTCGAACTGCGAGGTCACGCATGCCTCAATGGTGAGGTGGCCACTGTTGTGTGGCCGGGGAGCGACTTCGTTGACCAGCACCCGTCCGTTGTGCACGAACAACTCGACGGCAAGGACTCCGACGGCGTTGACAATCTCTGCCACGGCCGCAGCAATTCGGTCGGCCTCGGTGAGCAGTGGTTCGTCGAGTGGTGCCGGGCACGTGACGATGTGGCAGATCCCGTCAACCTGCACGGTCTGCATCACCGGGTATCGCACTTGGCCGCCTGAGGCTCGGGTCACCACCACCACCGCCAACTCGGCGTCGAGTTCGAGGAACTCTTCAACGACGACGGTGCCTCCGGTTCCCTCGAGTACGGCGAGGCCTGCTTCGGGAGTTGTCACGACGTGCACCCCCCTCCCGTCGTAGCCGCCACGCGGCGGCTTCATCACCACCGGCCAGCCGCCAACGGACGCCACGAAGCCCTCGAGCTCGTCGAGGTCGTGCACCACGGCGAACCGCGGGACGGGGAGGCCAGCCGCAGCTAAGAGCACGCGCTGTTCAGCCTTGTCGGAAAAAGACAGGGCTCGGGCGCCGGGGCGAAGGACGTGACCGTGACGCTCGAGCGCCTCGAGGACCTCGGGATCGACCAACTCGTGGTCGAAGGTCAGCACGTCACACTCGAGAGCAAATTCGCCGATGGCACCGTCGTCGAGATCCTCAACGACCGATGTGTGGGGCCACATTCCTGGCGCCGCCTCGTCGGTGGTGGTGGCGAGCAGGCGGGCGTCGATGGCGAGGGCCGAGGCGGCCTCGAGCATCATGCGGGCGAGTTGGCCGCCGCCGATAATGCCGACCGTCGGTCCGCTGGGGCGGGGGGTGGAGGATTCCTCGGTCATGGCGCTACGAACCGTACCCCGCTGTAGCGTCCGCATGGACAATCGTTTGGAGCCGAGCAGCCGCCATCAGGAGGTCGAACCGTTCCCGTAACACCGGAGTCCCGAACGTGTGAAGGCTGCGGGCGGGTCATGTCCTGGCGGCGGGCGTGGGCCCGAGACTGGGACAACGTCCGCTGGTGCTCAACGGCTTGTCGTCGCCGGGGTGTGCGACCTGAAGATCTCGCCATTGAACAGGCCCTCATGGCTTCTCTCGAGACCATCGGGGCAACCGTCGATCCAATGACGGTTGAGTTCGTTGGTGGCAGTGCGCGAACAGAGCGACCAGAGGTGCGACGTGAAGCCGTTCGGCGCTCAGTGCGTCGTCTGGCTGCCCGGGGCGAGGT
>JALRFT010000108.1 GCA_023261915.1 Acidimicrobiales bacterium
CATCCCCGCCGCCGACTTTGATCGGTGGGTTGCCAACCAACAGAAGCCGGCGCCGTTGCCGGTGACCGAGGAGCAGAAAGCCGGCTTGTCGGAATGGAAGAACAACTGTGGGTCCTGTCACCTGATCGATGGGGTCAACAACAAGCAACTTGCGGAGAACCCCGCCGCCCTCGTCGCCGGTATTGCGCCGAATCTGACCCATCTCATGTCCCGGGGCACGTTTGCCGGTTCGATCTACAACCTCCACTACCCCAACCCGAAGGGCAACGACCAGCCCTTTGGTGCGACCTGTGACCGGGAGTCGCTCGCCGGTTGTGGTGACCCTGCCGATGCCGCCCTTGCGGGCAACCCAGACAACCCGGTTTACCGCCCCGCCCTTGAGGCGTGGCTCCGAAATGCCCCGGCCATGAAGCCGATGGCGCCCGATCAGGGCCGAGGCATGCCGAATCTTGGCCTGACTCAGGATCAGATCGATGTGATCGTCGCCTACCTTGAGACTCTGAAGTGATGATGCTCCCGACCCCAGTGCACCCGGCTCCCGTGGAGAACCCGCAATGACTGTGACTGACGCCCCCCTCGAACTCACCTCGGGTGACGAGAGCCCTCGCCGCACACTCGGCGTGTTCGCCCGCCCGACCGCCGCAACTGGTTGGCGCTCGTGGTTCACCACCGTGGACCACAAGAAGATCGGCATCATGTATGGCGCCACGGCGCTGTTCTTTTTCATCATCGGTGGTGTCGAGGCCCTGCTGATTCGTGCCCAGTTGTGGGCTCCCCGTGGCACGTTGCTCAGTGCTGACCAGTACAACCAGGTCTTCACCATGCACGGCACCACCATGATCTTCCTCGTGGTGATGCCCATCGGTGCCGCCTTCGCCAACTACCTGATGCCACTGCAGATCGGCGCCCGTGACGTCGCCTTCCCCCGTATCAACGCCTTCTCGTTCTGGGCGTTCCTCGCCGGTGGCATCTTCTTGAACTCCAGCTGGCTCCTCGGCGGTGGCGCTGACGGCGGCTGGTTCATGTACGCGCCGAACTCGACGGTGACCTTCTCGCCGTCGAACGGCATCGACTTCTGGAATATCGGTCTGCTCATCACCGGTATCGCATCGCTCACCGGCGCCGTGAACCTCATCGTGACCGTGCTGAACATGCGCGCACCGGGCATGTCACTCATGAAGATGCCGATCTTCACCTGGATG
Source organism: Acidimicrobiales bacterium (assembly GCA_023261915.1). Taxonomy (GTDB): domain Bacteria; phylum Actinomycetota; class Acidimicrobiia; order Acidimicrobiales; family Acidimicrobilacustridaceae; genus M30B73. The sequence goes on from JALRFT010000108.1 coordinate 1,203, forward strand.
ACGCTCGTCACCCAGTTCCTGCTGCTCTTCGCCATCCCGGTGCTCACCGCCGCACAGTTCCTGCTGCTCTTCGACCGGAACTTCGACGCCGCCTTCTTTGATATTTCCAAAGGTGGCCAGCCGCTTCTCTGGGAGCACTTGTTCTGGATCTTCGGGCACCCCGAGGTGTATCTGATGATCTTGCCGGCCTTCGGCCTGGTCTCTGACATCCTGCCCGTGTTCAGCCGTAAGCCGATCTTCGGCTACACGTTCGTCGTGTTCAGCGGCGTCGCCATTGGATTCATGGGCTGGGGTGTGTGGGCCCACCACATGTTCGTGTCCGGTATTGGCCCGGTCTCGGTGCTGGTGTTCTCGATGGCGACGATGTTCATCGCCGTGCCGACCGGTGTGAAGATCCTGAACTGGACGGCCACCATGGTGGGCGGAAAGATCAAACTCAGCGCTCCGATGTTGTTCTGCATCGGGCTGATCACCATGTTCACCATCGGCGGTCTGTCCGGTGTGACCCACTCGGTGGCCCCCGCCGATACCCAGCAGACCGACACCTATTACATCGTCGCCCACTTCCACTACGTGCTCTTCGGTGGTGCGTTCTTCGGGTTTATGGCCGGCTTCTACTTCTACTGGCCCAAGGTGTTCGGCTACATCCTCAACGAGCGGCTCGGCAAGGCCAACTTCTGGCTGATGTTCGTCGGGTTCAACCTGACCTTTGGTCCCATGCATGTGCTCGGACTCCAGGGCATGTCGCGACGCATCTACACCTACGACGCCGGTTACGGCTTCGAGTTCTGGAACCGGATCGCCACCATCGGGTCGTTCCTGTTGGCCTCGAGCATCGCTCTGTTCATCTTCAACATCTTCTACTCACGGGCGAAGGCCAAGAGCCTTCCCAAGCCGGGACCTGACCCGTGGGACGCCCGCACGCTCGAGTGGTCAATCCCCTCGCCGGTGCCGGCCTACAACTACGACCCCATCCCCACCGTCGAGCGGCTCGATGACTTTTGGTACCGCAAGTACGGCGAGACCGAGGATGGGCGTCTCGTGCGGATCGCCTCCACCGAAGAAGTCACCCAGTCCGCCGAGGGTGAACACAACGTGCATCTGCCCTCACCCTCCTACTGGCCGCTGGTCGCCGCCGTTGGTCTCCCTATCGTGGGCTGGGGCCTCATCTACACCTGGTGGCTGTGTCTCATCGGTGGGTTGCTGACGGCCGGGGCGCTCTACGCCTGGGCGCTCGAGCCGCCTGACGACCCTGAGGCCGGGCACCATCACGATCCGCATGAAGGCAGTGCCCCCGAGGGGGAACTGGCCACCGATGAGGCCGAGTCCGGCGACTCGGAGGCTGTGAGAGAGGTTGAGACCGTTGGCTGAGGCAACCGTGTTCGACCCGGAGGTGGGCAAGGACGTCGAGGTGTTTCACCCCGTCCATGACACCAACACGGGCATTTCCAACACGAAGCTCGCCATGTGGCTGTTCCTCGGGTCGGAGTGCCTGCTCTTCGGCGGTCTCATCACCACCTACCTGGTCTACAAGTACCCCCTCGCCGGCCAGGGTCCCGGCCCGGAGGAAGTCTTCGACATTCCGTTCACTTCGGCCTCGTCGTTCGTCCTACTCATGAGCTCGCTGACCATGGTGCTCGCCGTCTCGGCCATCGAGCGGGGAGACCACCACCGGCTCCGGGCGTGGCTGGTGGCCACCGCCCTGCTCGGGTCGGCCTTCGTCGCTGGGCAGGTGTACGAGTTCACGGCCTTCTACAACGAGGGCCTCGGGTTCACCACTAGCCGATTCTCGTCAGCGTTCTACGGCCTCACCGGGTTCCACGGTGTCCACGTCACGGTCGGCATCATCATGTTGGTTTCCATGCTGCTGCTCTCGCTGCGTGGCAAGTTGCCTGAACACAAAGCGGAGAGCGTCGAGATCGTCGGTTTGTACTGGCACTTCGTCGATCTTGTGTGGATCCTGATCTTCGCCGTCGTCTACCTGATTCCCTAGGAGTTCCCGATGGCCAACCCAACGCATTACGGCGAGGACAGCGTCAGCACGGCAGTGCTCGATGGCGCCGAGTCCGCCTATCCCCGCAACCGGCTATACGTGCAGATCGCCATCATCCTCGCCGTGCTCACCGCACTCGAGGTCATGGTGCACTCTTTCCCCGGCGTGTTCGGTGGCATGGGAAGCCCTGGGTACGTGACCGCACTCCTCATCACCATGTTCGCCAAGTTCTGGGCGGTCGGCTACTTCTTTATGCACCTCAAGTGGGACAACCGACTGCTCACCAGGGTCTTCTACACGGGGTTCATTCTCGCCGTGCTCGTCTACGTGGCACTCATGCTCACGCTGAACGTCTTTTCCCAGGGCGGCTGAGTCACTCCCAGCGGAAGCGCCACGCCGCCACGGCCGGCGCTCCTACCGCCCACCCGACGAGGACGACCCACGCCACGGCGCCGCCCGGCGCACCACTCGACCCCGTGGCGTCGCCGACCGCCCCCGTGAGAGCTGCCGGGGGCAGGAGTCGGGCGATGTCGGCCACCACCGTGGGCAGCTGGTCGAGCGGGAAAACCATGCCACCGAGCAGCAAGAAGACGAGGTAGAGGCCGTTGGCGAGTGCCAGGGTGAGCGTTCCCCGCAGCGTTCCGGCCATGAGGAGACCAATGCCGGCAAACGCCGCCGCCCCAGCCAGTAGCGCAGGGGCCAGCAGCCAGATCGAACCCGTGGGGTTCCATCCGAGCAGCAGAGCGACCGGCACCAGCACCAGCATCTGGAGGCCGATCAGCACCAGGACGCAGGCCACCTTGGCGGCCAGCCATCGGCCCCGACCGAGCGGCGTCGCCCCCAGTCGCTTCAACACGCCGTACTGCCGCTCGAAACCAGTTCCGATGCCGAGGCTGACCATGGCCGAAGACATCACGGCGAGGGCCAGGACACCCGGTGCCACGATGTCGATGCGCTGGGTGGCGCCGGCAGGCAGCGGCACGATGGCGACGAGGGAGAAGAACACGAGGACGAGCAGCGGGATGATGATGCCGACGAGCAGTTGTTCCCCATTGCGAAGGGTGAGCCGCAATTCGCTCACGGTCTGGGCCCACCACGGCCTCATGACGTCGTCTCCTCGGGATCGCCGGTGAGTTCGAGGAACACGTCCTCGAGACTGCGCCGGCCGGCGTGGAGATCACCGAGTCCCTGGTTCCGCTCGGCCAGCCACGCTGTCAGCGCCGCCACCACTGCCGGTTCAGGAGCTGCCTCCACTCGGAACCGTCCCTGACCCTCGTCGGTGACCGCGGCCCCGACCGCATTGGCGATCTCGGCGACATCCAGGGGCGTTGACAGGCTCCCTATCGAATCAAGTGTGAACGTGAACGATGAGCGGGTGGCACGCGTGAGTTCGTCGATCGTGCCGTCGGCGAGCACCTCACCGTGATCAATTAGCACCACCCGATCGGCGATCTTCTCGGCGTCGGCGAGATCGTGGGTGGTCAGTACGACGCAGACCCCTTCATTCCCGAGCTCGCTAATGAGCTGGCGCACCGTCACCCGGCCTGCTGGGTCGACCCCGGCGGTGGGTTCGTCGAGGAACACCACCTCGGGCCGCCCGATCACTGCCAAGGCGAGCGAGAGCCTTTGCTGTTCGCCCCCCGAGAGGGAACGCCACGAGGATCGCATGCGGTGGTCGAGACCGACGCGAGCGGCGAGTGCGACTGGATCGAGGGGGTCGGGGTAGTAGGCGGCGAACAGGTGCAGCACTTCGGCCACCCGCATCTGGTTGTGGATGCCGCCGCCCTGAAGCATGACCCCGATGCGGGCGACCACGTCGGTGTGGTCGGCAATTGGGTCGAGGCCACACACCCGCACCGTGCCGCTGGCCGGTCGTCGGTAGCCCTCCAGCGTCTCCACGGTCGAGGTCTTGCCGGCGCCGTTGGGCCCCAGGAGTGCAAGGATCTCGCCGCGCCGGGCGGTGAAGGAGACACCGTTGACGGCGGTGAGATCTCCGTAGCGCACCACGAGGTTGTCCACGCTGACGAGCACGTCGCCGTTGGTGGCGGGCGCAGGGGGGACGGAGACCATGGGGTGACGCTACCGGGAGGGCTGGCGGCAGGCCGAACCCCGGCGGAGGTCCGGTCGCACGCTGGCTAGGGTGAGACCGTGATCGACCTCAAGCGTGTGCGCAGCGACTATCCCGCCGTGGCTGCCGCCCTCGCCCGACGGGGCACCGACGATCTGGACCGCCTCGAGCGGGTGCGGGCGCTCGATGAGGACCATCGGGCGGTGGAGACGAGGCGCAACGAGGTGCGCAGCGAGATCAAGGCACTATCCCGCACCGTGGGGGACCTGCGGCGGGACGGCCGGATGGACGAGGCCGAGCGAGTCGCCGATGAGAGTCGGCAGCTCGGCGAGACCGAGCGGGAACTCGACGCCCGGGAGGCGGACCTCCAGGCCAGCATTCGCCAGATCTTGCTGGTCATTCCCAACCTGCCTGCAGACGAGGCTCCCGACGGCGGTGGTCCTGACGACAACGTTGAGATCCGACGCGGAGGACGCAGCGCCGAGGGCTGGGAGGAGTGCCAGCGGGTACCGCACTGGGAGATCGGGGAAGCCCTCGGCATCCTCGACCTTGAGCGGGCCGTGCGCATGTCGGGGTCGATGTTCACGATGTTCCGGGGGATGGGCGCCACCTTGTCGCGGGCACTCTGCCAATTGGCTCTCGACACCAACGCCGACGCCTTTGAGGAGGTGCGGCCACCGTCACTGGTGCTCGGTGACACCATGGTCTCCACCGGGCACCTCCCCAAGTTCTCTGACGACGCTTACCACGTGACACGCGACGACCTGTGGGCCATCCCGACCGCGGAGGTGCCCCTCACCTCATTGGCCCGTGACGAGATTCTCGACGAGGCGATCCTGCCCATGCGTCTGATGGCCCACACCGCCTGTTTCCGGCGTGAGGCCGGCTCAGCGGGCCGGGACACCCGGGGACTGTTGCGGGTCCACGAGTTCGACAAGGTCGAGATCCTGGCCTACGCCACCCCTGAACAGGCCGACGCCGTGCACGCCGACCTGCTGGCCCGGGCGGAGCGTCTCTTGGACCAGTTGGGTCTCGCCTACCGCGTGCTGGACCTGTGTGCGGGTGACCTCGGTCAATCGTCGCGACGGACCTTCGATCTTGAGGTCTACGCCCCCGGGGTGGATCAATGGTTGGAGTGCTCGTCGGTGTCGTGGTTCGGCGACTACCAGGCCCGGCGGGCCCACATTCGCTACCGCCCCAGTGGCGGGGGGTCGCCGGTCCCGGTCCACACGCTCAATGGTTCGGCGTTGGCCGTGCCCCGTGTGTGGGCCGCACTCGTGGAAACCCACCGTCAGCCTGACGGATCGGTCCGGATGCCCGAGGTGCTGCACCCCTATCTGCGCGGCGCCACCAGCATCGTGGCGTAGCTCCGGTGTGGCGGGTGGCCACCCGGTCGGGTTGACTGGAAGAGTGCTGATCGGACCTGACACCCCTCGTCCCCCGAGCCCGCATCCCCACTTGGACGAGTTGCGGGTGCGCTTCGAGACGCTTGGTCTCGACCGGACCGATCTCGATGACGACCCGGTCGCCCAGTTCCTCCGCTGGTTCGGTGACGCCCGCGACGCCGGGGTGCACGAACCTCACGCCGTGATCCTGGCCACCGCCGATGCCGATGGCCGTCCGGCCGCTCGACACGTCCTCGTCAAGGACGTCGACGCTCAAGGCTTCACCTTCTACACCAATGACGACAGCGCCAAGGGTCGGGACCTCGCTGCGAATCCCCGGGCGGCACTGTGTTTCCCTTGGAACGTGCTGGCCCGCCAGGTCCGTGTCGTGGGTCGGGTCGAGCGGGTCGATCCGGCTGAGGCCGACGCCTACTTCGCCACGCGTCCACGGGGTTCCCAAGAAGGTGCGTGGGCGTCCCGCCAGTCCTCAGTGCTCTCGAACCGGGCTGAGCTTGAGGATCGACTGGCCGAGGTGCAGGAACGTTTCGCCGGCGGTGACGTGCCCCGTCCCGAGCACTGGGGTGGCTACCGGGTCGTGCCCGACGAAGTGGAGTTCTGGCAGGGTCGGCCCTCGCGTCTGCATGACCGGTTCCGCTACCGCCGTGGTGGCGACGGCTGGATCGTGGAGCGCCTCTCCCCGTAATTCCAACCGCGACTCAGGGCAGCAGGCGCAGCACCTGCTCACCGAGTAGTTCCACATGCTCCGTGTCACCGATGTCGAGCACCTGGAGGTAGACCCGCTCGGCGCCCAGTTCAGCCCAGGTGGCGAGGCGATCGAGGACTTCGGCGGGACTGCCCGCCACACCGTTCAGGCGCAGCTCGTCAGCGGCGCGACCGATGGCGCCAGCCCGTCGTTCGACCTCGCCCTCGGTCTCGCCACAGCACACCACCAGTGCGGCCGAGAAGCGCAGGTCATCGGGGTCGCGGCCGGCGGCCTCGCAGGCGCCACGCACCCGTTCCCGCTGGGCGGTGAACGCCTCGGGTGGCGGGAACGGGACGTTGAACTCGCTGGCGAACCGGGCGGCGAGCGCCGGGGTGCGTCGGGGGCCGTAGCCGCCGATGATGATGGGTGGACCACCGGGCTGGGCCGGTTTGGGCCGTCCCGGAGAGCCGACCACCGAGTAGAAGTCACCTTCGAACGAGAACTGGTGTCCGTCGTCGGATCGCCACAGTCCGGTGACGATCTCCAGTTGTTCGGCGAGGGCATCGAAACGCTGACCAGTGGTGGGAAACGGGATGCCGTAGGCGGTGTGCTCATCGGCGAACCAACCGGCGCCCAGGCCGAGTTCCACGCGGCCTCCGCTCATCTGGTCAACCTGAGCGACGGCCACCGCCAGTGGACCCGGGAGGCGGAAGGTGGCCGAGCACACCAACGTGCCGAGTCGGATGCGCTCGGTATGGGTGGCGATGGCGCCGAGGGTGACCCACGTGTCGGTGGGCCCGGGCAGGCCGGTGACGTCGCCCATGTGCAGGTAGTGGTCGGAGCGGAAGAAGCCGGTGAAGCCGTGGGTCTCAGCCGTCACGGCCATGGCCAACTGCTGATCGAAGGAGGCCCCTTGCTGGGGTTCGGTGAAGATGCACAGCTCCATGACGCCACCCTACCGGTGCCGGGAATGGAGCGAGCCGGGTGCCGCCGAAGCGACACCCGGCTCGTCCCGGGGGGGTCTGGATCAATTCAGTTGTTACGACCAGACGGTCGTCTCTGCGCTCAGGCGCCGCCCTCCTCAACAGGAGCGTCGTCACCCATGCGGTCACCGGGTGTGCGATTCACCATATCGGTGATCCGGGTGCGGGCCTCGTTGGTCAGCGCATCAATGAGGCTGTCGGTGCTCACGCCGTTGGCCTCGGCGAGGGCAGCGAGGCTCTGCCCCGACCGCAGACCGGTGCGGAGCTCGTCGACGGTGATGCCGATGGCTTCGGCGGCCGCCTCAAGTGGCATGCCCCCACGACCGGGACCGCCTCGCCCCGGACCGTGCATGCCGGGCCGGCCCATCTCGCCCTCGGGTCGATTGGCGAGACGCTCGGCGTGGGCGGCCCCGCCCGCAGCGATGATGGCGTCAGCCTGGGCCTGGGTGATGGTGCCATTCGCCACGAGATCCTCGAGGACCCCGGTGAAGGGACCGCCCTTGGGGCCTGCTTGCTCGACGGGAACGGTGGTGGTGGTGTCTTGGGCCGAAGCCAGGGTCGGCAGGGTCACGGAGATGCCTGTGACACCTCCGAGGAGCAAGCCTGCTCCCACTCCTGCTGCAATGAGTCGTTTGGCTGCCATGGTGTCCTCCCTTGGCCGGCGGTCAGGCCGCCGGACCGATCGTGGATGTCGTGCCCCGGTGTTCCGGGACAAAGAACATGATCGTGATCACAGGTGAGGAGCATCGCGGAGCAAGGTGAGAGCGAGGTGAGAATTCCCGCTCAGCGGTCGGAGGCCGGATTCTCCCCGTCATCTAGGGCAGGAACCCGAAATCCCACGGCTGCGCCCCCTTCGGGGAGGTTCGTGGCGAAGGTCTCCCCCCCGTGGTCGGTGGCGACCTTGGCCACGATGGACAGGCCCAAGCCCGATCCGGGCAGCCCTCTCGCCTCGGCGCTGCGGTGGAACCGGTCGAAGATGGCTGAGAGCTCGGCATCGGGGATGCCGGGTCCGTGATCGGTGACGGTCACCGCCCCGCGTTGGATGTTCACTCGCACCGGCTGACCGGAGGCGTCGAACTTGACGGCGTTGTCCACGAGATTCGAGATGGCCCGTTCGACGGCCGCACGGTTCACGACGGCGACGCTGCCGTCATCGTCGACGAGTACCTCGCGATTTGCGCGGCGACCGGTGCGCGCCGCCACCGACCGGGCGAGGTCGCCGAGGAGCGTCGGGGTGGGGGGCTGGTCGTCGTGACGGTCACTCGCCACGGCGACGACCTCCTCGACCAGTGCCGCAAGTTCACCGGCGTCTCGGTCGAGATCGGCGATGACCTCGGCCCGGGTGGCGTCGTCGAGATCGGGGTGGCGCCGCAGGACGTCGAGATTGGTGCGCAGACTCGTCAACGGGGTGCGCAGTTCGTGTCCGGCGTCTTCCACGAGTTGCTGCTGGCGGGCCCGTGAGTCCCGCAGGTTCACGAGCATGGTGCTCAGCGCCCGTCCGAGTCGGCCCGTTTCGTCACTTCCGGCAACCGGGACGCTGATGGCCAGATCGCCGCTGGCCCCCACCTGATCGGCGACGGTGGTGAGACGACGGAGCCGCTGGGTCATCCCGAGGGCCACGAGCCAGCCGAGACCGGCTCCGGCGATGGTCACGGCCAGGATGAGCACTCCGATCCGGGTGCGCAGGTCGGCCAGCACGGCTTCGGTTTCGGCCAGCGAGCGGGCGATCTGCACCGCCCCGTTGCCCACTCCCACAGTTAGGACCCGCCACGAGGATTCGTCACCGAGGTCGGCGCTCGTTGACAGGGATACTCCACGCTCGTCAGTGGCGATGGCGGCGTCAGTCTCGGTGACTGGGAGGTTTACGCCGCTCGAAGCGTCGACGACCGCACCTGACGTGTCGAGTACTTGCACCACGTATTGGTCGAGGACGGCGAGGCGTTCGGGCACGATCACGGTGGGCCGTTCGGGGAACCGTTCGAGCGGTCCCCCTGGCCCACCTCGCCCCGGGCGTTCGACGAGCGCGGTGGCGGCTCGTTGGAGCGACTCGTCGACCTCTTGGATCAGCCGGGCCTCGGTGGCGCGGTAGGACAGGACCCCCACGGACAAGGTGGCGAGCGCACTGACAATGGCGACGGCGAGGGCGACCTTGCCCCGGAGACCCATCACGACGCTCGCAACGTGTAGCCGACCCCACGCACGGTGTGGAGCAGGGGTGGACGGTCATTGCGTTCGATCTTTCGGCGCAGGTACCCGATGTACACGGCCAGATTCTTCGAGTCGGGCCCGAAGTCGTATCCCCAGATCCGGTCATAGATGGTGGCGTGCTCGAGCACGATGCCACTGTTGCGGGCCAGGAGTTCCAGAAGGTCGAACTCTGTCTTGGACAGCTCGATCTCCTCGTCGCCGCGCCACACCCGACGTGCAGCCCCGTCGAGTCGGAGGTCCCCCACCACGAGAGCGTCATTGCTCGTGGTGAACGGGTCGTCGCCGGACGCGTCATATTCCACCCGCCGGAGCAGGGCTCGCAGCCGGGCGAGGAGTTCCTCGAGGGCGAAGGGCTTGGCGAGGTAGTCGTCGGCACCGGCGTCGAGACCTTCGACCCGGTCACTGGTGGTGGTGCGGGCGGTGAGCATCAGGATGGGCAGGCGCAGGCCCTCGGCCCGCGCCACCCGGCACACGGTCAGTCCGTCGAGCACCGGCATGCCGACATCGAGAACCATGGCATCGAAGGCCTTGGCCCGGACTTGTTCAAGGGCCTCTCCCCCGTCGGTCGCAACGGTCACGGCGTACTCCTCGAGGCGCAGGGCGCGCTCGAGGGCGGTGCGGACGGCAGGGTCGTCGTCCGCCACGAGAATGCTCGCTGCTGTGTCCGGCAGCGTCGGGTCGCCCTCCCCGGGACCATGTGCCACCAAAGCAGTCTGCCCGAGCGGGGTAAGAGATCGGTGTGAGGCCGTTCGGACCGCTAGTTGGCCGAGGTTGGGTCGTCAGCCGGCGATCGGCGTGACCGCCACACGGCGATGCCGAGCGCCAGGGTGATGAACAGGGCCAACACCAGTCCGATGCGGTCGGCGCCGACGCCGGTGATCCAGCCGCTTAGGTTCGCCTGGAGATCGGTGAGCGCGTCGGCGGGTCCGCCCGGTTCGGCGTTGCCGGCAAGGACCTGTCGTTCCCACCATCCCCAGTAGATGAGGAAGCTGCCGGCGACCACCAAGAGGCCACCGGCGACGCGGTTCACATACCTCAGCGATGCCTTGAGTCGGCCGACGAGGGAAGCCTTGGCCAGGGCGAGGAGCACGGTGAGGGCAGTGAGGACCAGTCCCATGCCGAGGCCGTAGGCGACGAACGCAGCGAGACCTCCGGCGAACGACTCGCTGGAAAAGACTCCGGTGACGGCGACGAGGAACAGGGGGAGGGTGCACGACAGGGAGGCCACGGCGTAGGACACCCCAAAGACGTACATGGACCACAGCGTCCGCCGGTTGCCGCCGCGCTCGAGTTTGGGCAGGGCGACTACCGGTTCGAACCCCGCCACCATGGCGATACCGAGCAGAACGAGGATGGCCCCGATGACGAGGGTGGCCCACGGAATGTTCTCTTGCAGAGGGGTGGCGGCGGTGTTGACCACCACTCCGATGATGGTGAACACCGTGACGAACCCGGCGGTCACCGCTGCACTCACCCCAATGGCCCGCAGCACGGTGGATTCACTGTCGTCGGATTCGTCCTGCAGTCCGAGGAAGTAAGAGAGGTACGCGGGCAGCATGGCGAAACCACAGGGATTGATGGTGGCCACCATCCCGGTGGCGAAGGCGTAGACGACGATCGGTCTCACGACCCGGCCCCCGGGGGGGTGGTTCCAGTGGCGAGGAGATCATCGACGCGGTTGGACAGCTCGGCAACATCGAGCGCCCCGGCGTGAACGCTGGCGATGGTGCCGTCGGCAGCGACGAAGACGGTGGTGGGCATGCTCACCACCCCGAGCGTCCGGGCCACCTCGCCGTTGCCGTCAAGGACCAACGGGTAGGTGACCCCGGTGCGTTCGGCGAGCTGCTGGGCGGTGATCACGTTGTCGCTCACGTTGACCCCGACGAACCCGACGCTTCCCTCCCGCTCGGCGTAGACCTGTTCGAACCCGGGCATCTCCCTCACACACGGTGGACACCACGACGCCCAGAAATTGATGACCACCGGCCGTCCCTGGTCGGGGTTGAGACTGACGGTCCCGCCGTCGATGCCGCCGAGGGTGATTGCTGGCAGCGGTTCGCCGACGAGAGCGAGGTCCCCGCCGCCGGGTTGAGCCACGGCGTTGTCGAGACGATCCGGCTCCGTTCCGTCCGGCCCACTCAGGGTGACCCAGACCAACAGGATGAGAACGATCGCCGCCAGTGCGAGCGCCCAGCGCAGTCCGCCACCGAGTCGGGGACCCCTCAGGGGTGCCTCGGCGGCCGACGGTGGTGGCAGATCGTCGGGATGCCGTTCGGGATTGGCCGTGGGGTCCATTGCAATCCCCACCGTACCGGCACCCCTGCAGTGGCACCGCTCCCGGCGTGCACCGGCGGTCTGCTGTCACCCCGGGAATCCCCAGGGCTCAGTCCGACTGCCGGTGCACGCCGACTCACGCCGTGCGCAGGAAACCCCGCAGGTGCACGGGCACCGGGATCTCGAGCATCTCGTCGCCCGGGCGGGGAACGGCCGAGGGTCGGCCGGGACGTCGCTTGCGGGCGACAATCCGACCACCAGAGAACAGCTGTCCCCCCCACACCCCGGCAGGTTCCCGGCGGGCCAGGGCCCCTTCGAGGCACTCCAGCATCACTGGACACTGGGCACACAGGGACTTGGCGGCCGAGATGTCGGCGAGGTCGTCAGAGAAGAAGACCCCCACGAGATCGCCGTTGCCAGTGCTGCACAGCGCCTGGGCGTTCCACGCGTCGGCCTCACCTGAGAGGTCGTTGCGGGCCGGTGGGTTGTTGAGTTCGAGTGTTGCCGACATGGTGGTCCCTTTCGGAGTGTCGGTCGTGGTGACTGTCAGGTAGGTGGATGAGAGCGGTTGGTGGCAGGGTTCGTGCCCCGGAAACGAAGAAGGCCGCCGGCTGGAGCCGGCGGCCTGGGTGTTTCGGGAGCTTCGCTTGTCTTTAGTGCGAAGCCACCTCCCCAGGGCGCCGGGTGAGCTTGATGGCGTGATGCTTGGCCACGGCCACCGAGCCAAAACCGGTGGTAATGCCAAAGCCATTGCCGGTCGACGGATACCAACTACCCGTGACCACGGCGCGGCCAACGGACGCGTTGATCCGGCGGTTGCCGGGCGTCAGGTTGGGTGTTGAGGCGATGGTCATGGTGCTGTTCCGTATTGGTTGCCTTGCCGGCAAACTGTTCCACCACTGCAGCATGTCGGGTACCGGCGGGTCAAACCCTTTTTCGAAAGGGCCCGAATCCCTTTACTGGCTGGGGTCTCCCACCCGTGCCATGGCAAGCGGCAGCCCGGTGGACCGGTCGATGAGCAGGACGAGGAACTGTCGGTCAAAGGTGACCGAGGTTGCCGCCGCTGGTCGGGGGGTCGGGCTGGTGGCCGAGGCGACCCGCGCCGAACTGCCTGACTCGTCAGCCGAGAGGTAGAGCTCCTGGATGACTTGGGTGAGGGCGAGTCGTTCGGCGGGTGCCAGTCCCGTCAGGTCGGCGAGATCGGTGGCGAACGCCGATCCCATGCCCAAATCGGTGAGGACGGCCCGGAGTGTCGGGGTGGCGGTGAATGAGAACCGCGGGAGGCGAACGTCGAGGGGACGGGGGGAGAGGCCGTTGAGCACGGTGGAGATGAACTCTCCGGTGAGTTCGGAGGTGATGAGGCGCTCATTGTCCGGATCGGTCCGGATGGCCACCATGGCCAGTTCCCGGCCGAGATACGGCATCTCGACCGCCTGCCAGCCTTCTCCTTCGGCCCACGACAGCCCCGTCTGGGCGACAACCCGCATCATGGGGACCGTGACCGATCGGCCCGTGTCGGTCACGAACGGGACATCCTTGGTGGCCTCAGGGTCGAACGGCTCCAGCCACGGTCCCGAAATCCACTGGGCCCCCGAACTCAGCAGTCTCGTCTCGGTATCGATGAGTCCGCGTGCCACGAGCTGCTCGGTCTGGCCGTCGGTGGCCGCCGCCGTCCAGCGGTTCACCGCCTGTCGGGCGGTCTCGGGGTCTGAGCGGAAGTCCACGGTTCGGATCCCCGTTCCGAACCGTCGGGCCAGCGTCTCGAGGTAGTCAAGATCGATGTCAGTTCCCCGCTGGAGCCATAAGGCGACGGCTTGAGCCACTTCGATCGCGCCTCGGCGAGTGCTGGAGGTCTGGACCCCGGCCCGGGAGGCAACGAGGGGGTCGAGGGCTCCCACCGCACCGAGGTTGTCACCGAATACCGGGACGGATGCGTCGTTGATGGGCCCGAAAAGTTGGTCGATCTCGGCGGCCGTGGTGGTGCGGGCCCCGGCCCGAATCATGCCGAGTTGTGCCGCCAGCATGGCGGGGGCCACGGCAACGTTCCCACCCGTTGTCGAGGCCAGACGACTGATGGTGCGGGCCCCGGCCTCGGTCACGAGCGGCACCACCGCCAGAATCTCACGTGGTTCGGTTGGTTGGCGGGGGGTTGTTGATCTCGATTCGCTGCCCGTGAACCCCGCAGCGCATCCGGTGACCGAAGCGACGATGACGCCGACGGTTATGACTCGAGTGACCCTGTGACGGAGCGGCGCCCGCACGTGTCGGGCGGAGCGGGTGTGGTCCACGTGCGCTTTCGTACTACACCCGCCGACCCGGGGACCGGACGCGCCGCTGCCGGTGACAGAAGCCACCGGCAGCGACGTTTGTTGAGGAATAGGACTCAGGCGAGCGCCGAGCAGCAGGTCTCGACGATGAGTCGGGTCACGGTGTAGGGATCGCAGTTCGAGTTCGGACGACGATCCTCGATGTAGCCCTTCTTTTCGATACCGACCTGCCACGGGATGCGCACCGACGCCCCACGGTCAGATACGCCGTAGGAGTACTCGGTCCACGGTGCGGTCTCGTGCAGGCCGGTGAGGCGACGCTCAACACCCGATCCGTAGTTGGTGATGTGCAGCTCGGCCTTTTCGCCCAGTGCCTCACAGGCCGTGATGATCGGATCCCAACCCTCACGCATTGCCTTGGTGGAGAAGTTCGTGTGGGCGCCGGCACCGTTCCAGTCACCCGGCATGGGCTTGGGATCAATGGTCACGGCAACGTCGAAGTCCTCAGCGATGCGGTAGAGCAACCAGCGGGCGATGTAGATCTCGTCGCCTACGAGCGGCGGGCCGATCGGGCCGATCTGGAACTCCCACTGGCCCATCATCACCTCGGCGTTGGTGCCCGAGATGTGGAGGCCTGCCTTCATGCAGGCGGTGGTGTGGGCTTCAACGACGTCCCGACCCCAGATCTCGTCAGAGCCGACACCGCAGTAGTACGGACCCTGCGGTCCGGGGAAGCCACCTGCCGGCCACCCGAGCGGACGGCCGTTCTGGAGGAAGGTGTATTCCTGCTCGATGCCAAAGATCGGCTCCTGGCTGGCGTACTTTTCCGCCACGGCGGCACACGCGGCCCGGGTGTTGGTGGGGTGCGGGGTCATGTCGGTGAGGAGCACCTCACACAGCACCAGCTTGTCGTTGCCGCCTCGAATCGGGTCGGGGCACACGAACACCGGGTTCAGCACGCAGTCGGAGTTCTTGCCGGGAGCCTGGTTGGTGCTCGAGCCGTCGAAGCCCCAGATGCCGGGAGCTTCGGTGTCGTCGATGATCTTGGTCTTGGATCGCAGCAACGGCGTCGGCTCGGTGCCGTCGATCCAGATGTATTCAGCTCGGTAGGCCACAGGTTCTCTCCAGTCTCGGGACGGCGGGCTGCCGTCTTGGTCGCGAGCGTGCTTGACGTGTCTGAGCATCCCACCCAGCGTTTTCGGCGCTGTTGCCCAGTTGTGAACGGAATGTGAACTGCCCTCCGGGCTCTGGTGGTGAGCCCGGCAGGTCCGCTACACCTCCCAGAGGACATCGCCCTTGGGGCGGTGCGTGCGGAGGTGAAAGTATGGCAGTCATGGAGCGGCAGCAGGAATATGCCCTGCGGACAGTTGAGGAACGGGGCGTCCGGCTCATCCGGCTCTGGTTCACCGACGTTCTCGGTCAGTTGAAGTCGGTGGCCATTTCCCCCGCCGAACTTGAGGTGGCCTTCGAGGAGGGGGTCCACTTCGACGGCTCGGCCATCGACGGATTCAGCCGGGTCCAGGAGAGCGACGTGTTGGCCCGGCCGGATCCCTCCACCTTCGAGTTGGTGCCCTGGGGCCGCAACGAGGACGTTTCGGCTCGGATGTTCTGTGACATCCTCGGCACTGACGGCACGCCTTTTGACGGTGATCCACGTCACGTTCTCAAACGCAACCTCGACCGGGCCCGCCAAGCCGGATTCCAGTTCATGGTGGCGCCCGAGATGGAGTTCTTCTACTTCGCCCACGGGGACCCCGCTCGTCCGCTCGAACCACTCGACACCGGGTCATATTTCGACCTGACGACCACCGATGCCGCCAGCGATCTCCGCAAGCGCACCATCGCCATGCTCGAGGCCCTCGGCATCCCGGTGGAGTACTCCTTCCACGAGGATGCGCCGAGTCAGCACGAGATCGACCTGCGATACACCGACGCCCTGACCATGGCCGACAACGTCATGACGTTTCGTCTGGTCGTGCGGGAGATCGCCCTTGAACGCGGCAACTACGCCACCTTCATGCCCAAGCCGCTCGAAGGTGTGCAGGGATCGGGAATGCACACCCACCTGTCGCTCTTCGGCGAGGACGGCAACGCCTTCCATGACCCCTCGGGTGACTACGGACTTTCCAAGGTCGCCCAGGGATTCATCGCCGGCCTGTTGGTGCACGCCCCTGAGATCACCGCCGTGACCAATCAGCTGGTGAACTCCTACAAGCGTCTGGTGCACGGCTACGAGGCCCCGACGTGGGTGACGTGGGCTCGCAACAATCGCTCGGCTCTGGTGCGCATCCCGGTGACCAAGCCGGGCAAGTCGTCGTCGACCCGCATCGAGTTCCGTTCTCCCGACCCGGCATGTAATCCGTATCTGGCGTTCGCCTTGATGTTGGCCGCAGGCCTGCGGGGTATTGAGCAGGGCTACGAACTGCCCGACGAGTCGGTCACCAACGTGTTCGAACTCAGCCCGGCCGAGCGAGCGGCCGCCGGAATTGGGGCACTGCCCCAGTCGTTGTCCGAGGCGCTCGACGTCATGGAAGGTTCCGAACTCGTGGCTGAGGCTCTTGGCGAGCACATTTTCGAATGGTTCCTGCGCAACAAGCGCAACGAGTGGCAGGCCTACAAGAGCCACGTGACGCCCTTTGAGCTGACCCGTTATCTGCCGAGTGTGTGACACCCATGGAACCGCTCCTCGTTCACCCCGATCCACCACCTGCGGACCTTGTGTCGGTGCTCGACGCCAGTGGCTACCCGTGGAAGGCCGTGGCGAGCGAACTCGACGTCGATCGTGCCGAACCCGTGGATGGCTGGTCGGGGGCGGTGGTGTGTGCCGACACCGATCCGGAACGGGCCTTCGCCATCTGTCGAACGCTGCGCAAGCGTGACCTGCCACTGCAACCGTTGCTGTTGATCGTCAGTCCTGCGCAGTTGAACGATCTCGAACTGCGGGACGAACTCTTCGACGACTTCTGTCTCACGCCACTCGCCCCCCGTGAGGTGTCGGCCCGGCTCACCCATCTGTTCTGGCGCACCGGTCAGGGCACCCGACCCGAACTCGTTGAGTACGGCGAGTTGGTCCTCAATCTTGAGACGTATCAGGCCGCCATCAGTGGGGCACCGATCGACCTCACGTACATGGAGTACGAACTGTTGAAGTTCCTCGTTTCACATCCCGGCAAGGTGTTCACCCGTGAGACCTTGCTCAGCCGGGTGTGGGGGTACGAGTACTACGGCGGCGCCCGCACGGTCGACGTCCACATCCGGCGACTGCGGGCCAAGTTGGGTGAAGAACACGCCGGTCTCATCCAGACGGTGCGCTCCGTCGGTTACCGCTTCGGTCAGTCCCGCTGGGGTCTGTAGTCGCTGCGCCCGCTCAGCAAAGTGAGGTGAAGGTGTATCCCGCGGCGCTGAGGGCCTCGATCATCCCCGGCAGCGACTCGAGGGTGGCCTGACGGTTCCCGCCACCGTCGTGGAGGACGACCACGAGGGGGCTCGACGGCCCCAGTGCACCGGCGCGGGCCACGACGTTGTCGACGATGGCCTGGGGTGGCGGACTCAGGTAGTCGTTGGGGGCGACGTTCCACATCACCTTGGTCAACCCGACGCTGGCCGCCACGGCGTCGACCCGGGCGTCGGCTGCTCCGTAGGGCGGTCGGTAGCAACTGGGTCGCTTGCCGACGATTCCCTCGAGAAGGTCGTCGGTGCCACTGAGCTGACCGGCGATGCCGTCATCCGCCAACTGGGTCAGGTAGGGGTGGCCCCACGTGTGGTTTTGCACGCTGTGACCGGCGTTGACTGCGGCGGTGACGAGCCCCGGGTAGCGCTCGGCACTTGAGCCGATCACGAAGAACGTGGCCGGCACGTTGTAGCGGGCCAGAGTGTCGAGGATCGGTTGGGTCCACGTGGGGTCGGGCCCGTCGTCAAAGGTCAGGGCCACCTGACCCGGTCCGGGCCACGCCGGACCACCGGGCGCAGCGATCACCGTCGTCACCGGGGCAGCAGTGGTCGTCGGCGCGGTTTCGGCCGTCGTCTCGGGGGCCACCGTTTCCTCGGGGTTGACTGGATCCGGATCGTCGCCCGAGTCGGTCGAATTGACCGACGCCGTGGCCTGCTCGGCGGTCTGCAGGGTCGGGTCGCTTGCTGCCACGTCGCCTTGGTTGGCGCCACCGGGGCGCGAGCCGACGACAGCGATCAGAACCACGAGCACCGTCACGGTGGCTACAAGAGCGAAGCGTCGTGAGGTGTACGGGGTTGACGGTGGATACCGCCGACGCGGAAACCCGGACACAGGACCGCAATAGTACCCGTGAGGTGGCAAATGTACAGGTCGCCTCTGGCCCACCCGTCAGAGGGTGCCTGGGCAGTGGCGCCGATTCAGGACAACTTGAGGTATTCGGTGCCTTCGTAGCGCTTGTCCACGTCGACCTTGGTGGTCTGGCCCAAGACGGCCGCAAGGATTCCCATGCTGATGAGAAACACGACGGGGAAGATGACCACGAGGATGGCGGCAATGATCAGTGCTCCAACCATGAGTGCAGCCTACAGCCCGCGCGGGCAGGCCCAAGCCTCGATCTCGACGAGGGCATGCAGCGGCAACTCGGCGACCGCCACGGTGGTGCGGGCCGGACGGTGGTCACCGAACGCCGCCACCCACACCTCGTTCATGATGTCGAAGTCGCGCATGTGACGCAGGAAGACCGTCGCTTTGACAACTTCGTTGAGCCCCGATCCCTCCCCGGCGAGAAGGCCAGCGAGGTTGGCGAGGGCCTGAGTGGTCTCCTCCCGAATGCCGCCGGACACGATCCGACCGTCGCGCAGACCGATCTGCCCTGACGTCACGAGCCACTCGCCCGCTCGCACGATTGGTGCGTAGGGGCCGATAGGGGTGGACATGGGCTGCTCCTCGTTGGGATGACGGTGCTCAGCGCGACCGTAGTGGCACACCGGTAGGCCACGTGTCGGGAAGCCCCTGGTGCTGCCACACGGCCAGGGCAACGGCGGCGAAGACAGCGTCGCCTCCGGGCACCGGCGGGCCAGTGGTGTCACCGAGCGTGGGGTCGATGGTCACGGTGACTGGTGGCATGGCTGATGCCTTGAGGATGCCGAACGAGCGGATGGTCAGATCCTCCACGTCGCCGGTTGCCGGGTCGACGGTGAGATTCTCGGAGGTGACCCAGCTGGCGGCCATGTGGGCCGCACCGGTGCAGGCTGAGACCAACACCACCTCGTCGAGAGGGTCGCCGCAGGCCACTCGCACGTCAATTCCGCCATCGGCGGTGACGGTGGCGGCGGCGGTGGCGCCCGCCGGGGAGGTGATCTGGTGATCTCCGGTTGCGGCGGCCACCGCCACGGCCGCCTCGACCCAGCCTGCACCTCGCAGACGTGCCGAGGTAGGCGGACCGGTGATGTCGACGGCGTTGACGGTGAGTCCGGCGGCGACCTCGGCCACGGCCTCAACGATTCCTGGTGTGTTCGCCACGGCCATGACTCCGGTCCCATCGGCGCGCACGCCAATGGCCACAGGGGGGCGTTTAGGTCCGAGACGAACTGTGTCCTCCCGATCGAAGAGCACCCGAATGCAGCGGTTGTGGTCGGTGGCGAGACGGCGGGCGGTGGCGGTGACCGGTGAGTCGACCTTGCCGCCGAAGGCTCCGCCGTTGGCCAGAGGCGTGGCCGGTACGCCGCCGGGTTCGCACCATGAGGCATCGGTTTCGAGGTAGGCGGGATCCACCCACGAGGTTCGCAGCGTCACCGACCAGTCGCCATCGGGGACGGTGAGGGGCGGTTCGGCCGTCACGGTGGTGCGGCGACCTTGCACCTTGCCGGCCTGCCGACGTGCTCCGGCGACGGTCGTGTCGAGCACCCATTCGCCGTCGGGGCCCGGAAGCGCCACGAGGGCGTCGGTGGGGCAGGTGTCGGTGGCGAATCCGGCCTGACCGGCCGCCACGGCTGGGCCGACGAGTTGATGGTTGCCACCTTCGAGTGTGGCTCGTCGGCTGGCAGCAGCTGGGTCGCGGCCGGCGAGACCACCGTGGGCGAGTCGAGGGTCGTCCCCGCCACTTACGGCGAGATGCCAGGCATCGACGATGGGTCGCCACCCGGTGCAGCGGCACAGGTGGGCAGCTAGTGCCTGCTCGACATCGTGGTTCGAGACGCCGGAGCGGTCCTCGCCGGGTTGCTCGGTGACGTCGCGACGAAGACCTTCGAGTCGCACGATGATGCCGGGCGTGCAGAAGCCGCATTGGCTGGCACCACAGGCGGTGAACGCTGCCAGCCATCGGTGGCGGGTGTCGTCGTCGAGGCCTTCGAGGGTGGTGATGCGGCGGTCCGCGACCCGTCGCACCGGGGTTACGCAGGCCACGCGCGGCTTCCCGTCAACGAGCACGGTGCAGCAGCCGCACTGGCCCTGGGGGCTGCAACCATCCTTGACCGAGGTGAGACCGCATTGGTCCCGAACGACCTCGAGCAGATTCACACCGTCATCGGCGACGACGGTCTCGACGTCGTTGACCCACAGCCGCACGCTCATCGACGGCGGGGATCAGATGAAACGGGTCTCAGGAGAACGAGGAACCGCAGCCGCAGGTGCGCTGGGCATTGGGGTTCGTGATGGCGAAGCCGCTCTCAAGCCCGCCCTTGTAGTCGAGAGTGGCACCGGCAAGCAGCTGGGCGCTCGACGGGTCGGTGACCACGGTTACCTGACCGAAGGTCGTGGTGATGTCGTTCTCGTCCCGCTCGGAGTCGAAGAACATTTCGTAGGAGAAACCGGCACACCCGCCGGGGCGCACGGCGACCCGCAACATCAACTTCGAGTCGCCTTCGGCCTCAATGAGATCCTTGACCTTGTCGGCTGCTTCATCGCTCAGGGTGATCACGTTGTCCTCCTCGGTGCTGGCAATTCCTAGGTTATCGGGTCAGGTGGGGAGCAGGTCCACCCGGCAGGGTGTTCGGTCAGCAATGGCGTGGAACGCTGCGACCCGGAGGCCACCGAGCTCGTCGACGAACCCCTCGACCATGCCGCCGTGAAGACTGCAGATGACCTCAGGCCGTTCCTCGGCGAGTTCCCGGAAGGGGCAGTGGGCGAAGGCCATCGTCGTGCATCCTTGCTCGGTCACCGACTCCGGATCGAAGCCCAGACGGGACTGTTCCCGGGCGAGCGCCCCCACGGTGTCAGCATGTCCGGTCCAGTGGCGACGAGCGTCGTCACGACCCTGGGCGGCGGCGGCTTCCCGAACGTCTTCACTGCTGAGCCCACCGTCGGTCACTGCTCCGAGCAAGATGCGGGCCAGCGTCGGCCACGGAGAGGGTTCGAGGCCGAGGCTCGGGGCGTCGGGGGCCACGGCGTAGCGGTGCTGGGGCCGACCGACGCCACCCCGACCGCCGGTATCGAGACTGAGGAGCCCGACGTCACGCATTCGTTCGAGATGGGGTCGCACGGTGTTGGGATGCAACCCAAGGGCGTCGGACACCTCGGCGGTGGTCTTGGGGGCGGACGAGCGGGCGAGTTCGAGATAGATGGCGTAGCGGGTGTTGTCACCGAGCGCCTTCAACAGGTCGAGTTCGGCGCCGGGATCCTGACGCCGGGTGCCGGTGGCGCCGGGTCGGTTGTGCGCCTTGTTCTCCGGTCCGGACATGGGATGAAGTTTACACGGGCTTTGTCGGTAGAATTCGGCCGTGTCCACAACGTCGCCCCCGGCACCACCCAGCGTTGACGAGGTGTTCGCCCTGCTCCGCGGGGTGATCGACCCCGAGTTGGGTAGTGACATCGTCGACCTCGGCATGGCCAAGAGCGTCGACGTTTCCCCATCGGGCGTGGTGACGGTGACCGTGGCGCTCACCACCTCGGGTTGCCCGTTGCGAGCCCAGATCCAAAAAGACGTGCGGGCGAGAATCGGGTCCCTGCCGGGGGTGGACAAGGTCAAGATGAATTGGACCGAACTCACGGCTGAGGAGAAGGCCGAGACCATGTCCAAGGCCCGGCTCAATGCTGCGGCCAACGCGCCCGATACCGAGATCCCAGCCACGACCAGGGTTATCTGTGTGGCCTCGGGCAAGGGCGGTGTCGGCAAGTCGTCGGTGACCGTCAACCTCGCTGCCGCGCTC
>JALRFT010000112.1 GCA_023261915.1 Acidimicrobiales bacterium
CTCGGTCGGCCGCTCAGGCGGGGGCGACGGCGCCGTCGGTGGTCTGGAAGGCGGGAACGTAGGAGGCGATGGGCAGCCCGAGGTACTGGCTCCAGACCACCTCGTGCTGTGCTTCCACAGGCAAGATGGTGCTCGCCGCCCCAGCCACTGCTGCCGTTTCGAACGTGCCGATGGCAAAGAGGTACGTGGCGGCCGCCCCGGCCTCGATCTGGCGCAGGATCTCGATGAGTGCCCCTTCGGTGCGGGCCTCGGTGATCTGGGGTGCGAGGGCGTCCACCAGCGCCTGGTTGGGTGCCTGTTCGCTGCCGGCTACGAGACAGCGCAGCGCCTCGGCGTGATCGGTGTGGTGGGTGGCGAAGATCCGGGCACTTTCGCTGGCGGCGGCATCAAGGACCGGGTTTTGGCGGGCGAGTCCGTAGGCCGCAACGGCCGCCCGCTCCACCGACTCGGCGAACACCACGAGCTGCTCATCGGACGCCGTCATCGACACCGGGCCGGCGGCGCACCCCGCGCCGGCGGCAGCAGTGGTCATTGTCGTTCCCATGTTGCCCTGCGCCCACGCCGACGAGGCGAGGGTGCCGAGAGAAAGGCTGACGGCCCCAACGGTCAGGGCGGCGGTGCCGGCCCGGGTGAGGAACTGGCGCCGTGAGGCCAAGCGTTCGGCATCAGTCAGATCGAAGTGGGCGGCCTCGAGATCCTCATGGATCGTGGCCATGCCGTCGCGGTGGATGCGGTCGGCGTGCTCGGTCAGGGAGCGAAGCCGGTCAGGTCGTCTGGCGCTGGATGACTGCATGGCGGAGAGGCGTCCTTTGTGGTTCGTCGTGTCCGGTAGGGCCGCCCGCCAGCCTACGTCGCGGCGGACCGCAACCGGGACCTCGGGGGCTGACAGCGCCTGTCAGCGCCTAGAAGTCCAAGTTCGACAACTCGGGGATCCAGTCGGCGGCCCGCTCGACAGCCCGCTGCCACCGTTCCCGGTCGGCAGGCCCGGCCGGGTCGACCACTGCGTGGGGTTGCCACGTGGCGGCGAGGTCACTCCACGAGTCCCAGATACCGACTTCGAGCCCGGCGAGCAGCCCGGCGCCAAGGGCCGTGGCCTCCACGACCGGTGATACCTCGACCCGGCGACCGGTGGCGTCGGCGAGCGCTTGGACGAAGGTGGCGTTGCGGCTCATGCCGCCGTCGATCCGCACCGTGTCGATGCGCTGGTCGGTGTCGGTCTCCGCTGCCTCCACGAGATCCGCTCCACGATGGGCCACCCCTTCGAGCACTGCCCGGACGACTTCGGCTCGCCCTGACCCTCGGGTCAGGCCCAACAGGGTCCCCCGGGCGCCGTAGTCCCAGCGTGGGGTGCCGAGGCCCAACAGGGCGGGCACGTAGGTCACTCCGCCGGCGTCGGCACACTGGGACGCCAACTCGTCGGACTCCTCCACACTGTCGATGAGGCCGAGGTCGTCGCGCAACCATTCGACGTTGGTGCCCGCCGACAACATGATCGCCTCCACGCCCCAGGTGGCTTCTGCGTGGCGGCGCCAGGTCACGATGGGGAAGGTGCCGCCCCGGTTGCGACCCCCGGTGACCTGTGGTTGGGGTCCCACCACCATGTCGAGCATGCCCCCGGTACCGAAGGTGATCTTGGCCGTGCCGGGAGCCACGACGCCCTGGCCGGCGAGGGAGGCCTGCTGGTCGCCGACGAGTGAGCAGATCGGTGGTGACCCCCGCAGTACCGAGGCCGTGGCGATGACCCCGGACGTGTCGACGAGGCTTGGGAGTATGGCTCGGGGGATTCCGAGGAGGGAGAGGAGACGCCCGTTCCACGGATCGCCGCCCGGAGTGGTCCACGGCGCCTGCGCAGTGTCGAGCAGTCCGGTCAGTGCAGCATTGGAGAGGTCGGTCACGTGGGCCTCGCCTCCCGAGAGCGTCCAGGCCACCCATGAGTCGATCGTGCCGAAACAGAGATCTCGTGAGCGCTCGGCGTCGAAGGTGTCGAGCAACCACGCCACCTTGGTGGCTGACTGGTTGGGGGCGAGTCGGACGCCTTCGCCCTGCAGTCCCAGACACGTGCCGAGGGTGCGAAGGTCCTGCCAGCCGAGTCCTGGTCCCAGCGGTTCGCCGGTTGCCCGGTCCCAGATGAGGGTAGAGGCCCGTTGGGTGGCGATCCCGACTGCCGCAACCGGTTCGGGGTGGGCGTTGAGCAGGCTCGTGGTCACCCCCAGCACCGCATCGCGCATGGCCGCAGCATCGAACTCGACCATGCCAGCAGCCGGGGACGACGGGAGGCAGGTGCGGCGATGCTCGTCGACCACGGTGGCCATCGGACTGACGAGGGCGGCGCGCACACTGCTCGTGCCGACATCAATGACCAGAATGTTCACGACGAGGCTCTCCGGTGGTGGTCGTCCAGGGTTGCGGTGGTCGTGAGTCCATCTCTGCTCACTCCCCGGACAGACCTTGCCACATGGGCTGCGGTGTCGCCCGAGGGGGTGCGGCGCTCAGCGGCGCGACGCCTGCCGCAGGGCGAGGACACCCCCGACCATGCCACTCGAGGTCGCCAGCAGAGCGAGGAAGGCGATCGCCGTCCACGGCACCGCCTTCCCCCCGGCGATGCTGACCACGACGGCCACCCCCTGGGCCACGGCGAATGCCACGAGTGCGGCGATGGCAGCGTTGGTCAGTGGTGTGGCCGGTGCGAGTCCGGCCGCCCGGTGCCCACCGGCGGCGAACCCGGCGAGGATCACGGCGAACAGCAGCCACCGAACGGTGGGCACGTCGATGAGCAACTGGAGCACGGCGGCGGGAACAACGATGACGAAGGCGAGGATCGCCCCCTGCATCACGGCGCCGGTCACCACGTTCGACTCTGAAGGCGTGATGGCGTCGGATCCGGTCATGACGGGTTGGCGAACGGCACGGCCCCGAACGGCGAGGCGAGGCCGAGTTTGCCGGGGTTGAGGATGCCGCTGGGGTCGAGGGCGTCCTTGACCGCCTGCAGCACGTCGAGACCGCCTCCGAGGGCCGCCGACATGAACCGGGCCCGGTTGACGCCGACACCGTGATGGTGTGACAGCGACGCCCCGACCCTGAGAGCGGCAAGTGTGCCGGCGTCCCACACGGCCCGGTAGTAGGCGTCCCGATCGCCGGCATCGACCCGGCCGGCGAAGGTGACGTAGAGGCAGGCCCCGTCGGGGTAGGCGTGGGACTGGTGGGCCGAGGCGACGAGTGTGCCCTCAACAGCGGCAATCGATGAGGTCACCGCCCGGTAGACGTCGTCGATGACCGCCCACGGCGCGGTGACTTCCATGGTGTCGACCACGAAGCCCTTGGAAATGAGCGATTCGAGGGCCGCCACGTCGTTGCGGTGGCCCAGCCACTGCTCGACGAGAGCATCGTCGAGACGGCTGACGCCAGCGGT
>JALRFT010000140.1 GCA_023261915.1 Acidimicrobiales bacterium
GATCCTCGGCCCTGCTCGTGGGGTTAGCCATGCCATGAGACTACCGGGGCCTCGGCCCGCAGTCGGGCGCGAAGAACCCCGCCCCGCATTGCGCGGGACGGGGTTCTTCCGGGACTTCTTGGTCGTCAGGCCGCTACTGACTCACCATTGAGTGTGCGGTAGACGTACGCACCGGCAATGAAGGTCACGCCGTAGGCGAGACCGCAAGTGATCAGGTTGAGCACCACGGCGATGATCACGAACCCAAGCACGCCACCGAGGTTGTTCTTCACCAGGTTGAAGCTGTTCTGGATCGACTCCACGGGAGCGTTGTCCTGATCGATCACGTAGAAGCCGTAGAAGAAGGTGAAGAGGGCTACGACGAGCGCACCGACGCAGAACACGAGCAGGCCCACGAAGGTCAGCAGCGACACAAGGATCGATGCGACGATGTAGTTCCCGAGATGGTCTGTCTGGAAGATCATTGCCGCGCTGGGTTCCTCACCACGGGTCACCGCAAGACCGGCCCGGATGATCCCCGCTGCGAGGATGTACGAGATCAGAATGCCAATGATTGACACCCCAAAGCTCAGGAAGGCGCCCACAAGGCTGGCGCGCCCAATGAGGTTGGCGATGATCTGGACGACGATGTTCACACCCAGAATCACCAGCACGATCACGATGATTTGACCGATGTACTGGACGAACTTGTTCCAGCCGTAGGTCAGTGCTGCGCCGATGTCGACGCCAGAGGAGGGAACCCCACCGGGGGCCTGCTCTCCACCCGACGATGCGGGGGCCTGCTCGGGTGGGTAGTACTTGCCGTCGGAGGCCTGCCACCATCCGGGGCCCTGCGGTGTGTCGCTCATGTGCTTGCTCCTGATGTTGGGGCGGCATTGCGGCCGCCGGTACACGCGGACCTTAGCGGCCCCGAGGGGGTTGTGCAGGGGATCTCGGGTCTTTGGCTGCGGCTGGCTAGCCGGCCATTGGCGGGCTGAAGCGGCCCTCTTCCGCTGCGCTGACGACCGGCCGTACCTTGAGGAGGTACCACCCTGAGATCAGGAGCCCACCGATCACCGAGCAGGTTCCAACGAGGACGGCGGTAAGCCAGCCCACCCGGTTTCGTCCGCTTAGGCCCCACGCCCATGCAGGTCTGCGGGCGATATCGAGCAGGGCCCACAGCGAGATGCCGAGGGGAACGGCGGAGAGCGATACCGCCAGGAGTTCCCATCCGAGCCGACCAAGAGCCTCCATCGGGCCGACCCTAGCGGTCCGCCTGTGCCTCGCCCCGACCGTGACGGTGGGGACCGACCTGCATTTGTCTCAGCAGTCGCACCCGCTGGCACAGCCTCCCAATGTCTCGGAGTGGGTGTTCAGTTCGTCAGCACCCACTTGCCCACAGTCGATCCTGAGCGGAGATCGGTGAGGGCGGTCACCGCGTCCGCCATCGGTCTGACGCCGGCAACCAGGGGCACGAATCGCCGGTCGGCCAACCGAGCATCGATGTCACGCTGGGCCGCAGCGACGAGATCCGGCCGGTACGAGCGATAGGCGGGCCATGCCACACCAATCACCTCGAGGTTTCGGACGAGCAGGTGATTCGTTGCCACCCGTGGTGGCTCGCCACCACTGGCGAAGCCCATGACGAGCAGACGTCCCTCAAAACCCAGCGATCGCCGCGAGGTTTCAAGTGTCGCTCCTCCGACTGGGTCGTAGGCGATGTCCGCACCGCGCCCATTGGTGGCCTCACGAACTGCAGCCACGACATCGTCGCTGCGGTGATCAAGTACCAGATGGGCACCCGCCGCCCGCACGGTAGCGACTTTGTCGGCACCGCCGGCCACACCGATAACGGTGGCTCCGGCATCGAGGGCCACCTGAAGGGCTGCGGAACCTGTTGCCCCGGCGGCAGCCTGTACGACCACGGTGTCGCCCGCCCGAATTCGTGCTCGGTGGTGCAACCCGATCCATGCCGTCTGGAACACCACGTGGCTGGCGGCAGCAACCACGTCATCAATCTCGTCACGAACGGCGAACACGTTGGACCTGCGGGCTAGGGCGTGGTCTGCCCACGCTCCGTGGCCGGGCACGGTGGTCCCCACCACTCGCTGGTCCGTTCCGGCCACTACGCCGACGACCTCGATGCCGGGCACGAGGGGAGGGGAGGGCTGGTCCTGGTAGGTCCCTTCACAGACAAGCCCGTCCGCAAAGTTCACGCCGCTTGCCCGAACCTCAATGAGTATCTCGTCCTCACCGGGCGTCGGCAGGTCACCGAGTCCCCGAGAGAGCACCATGGCAGGCTCCCCAAAGTTGGACGCCGACCACGCAGTGTGTTGGGTGGACACATGGGAACTCACTGCAGCATCGTAGGTCGAAGCGTCATGTCACCGAGGCTCGGTAGGGTCTGGGTATGACCCGCGATCGCTCACATCAGGACGCCATCGACCCCGACGATCTTGAAGGTGCCTTCATTCTCGGAGTTGATCTCGACGGGGTATGTGGAGATCACGAGGCCGCCTTCCGTGAGGTGGTGGCGACTGAGCTTGGGGTCGACCCCGCTACTCTCGGTCCCCAAGAGTCGTGGGACTACCACGCGTGGGGCGTCGATGATGAGGCCTTCATGCGGATTCACCGCAAGGCGGTCCTCGAGTACCGCATGTTCCGGACCATGCCGGTGCTCGATGGAGTAGCCGAGGCGCTGTGGCGGCTCTCAGACGCTGGAGTGTGGATCCGGCTCATCACCCACCGGCTCTACGCCAACTGGGGCCATCAGGTAGCCGTCAGTGACACGGTGGCATGGCTCGACGAGCACGGCATTCCCTATCGTGACCTCTGCCTGCTCGGAAACAAGCCGCAGGTGGAGGCTCACGCCTACGTTGAGGACGCTCCCCACAACATTGAGGCCCTCCGAGGTACGGGAAACCCGGTCATCGTCTTCGACCAGCCTTACAACCGGTCGCTGGGTGGGCTCAGGGCCAAAACGTGGGGAGAAGTGGAGGAGATCGTGGTGAGCCTCGTCGTCGACGCGGGACGGGCTGTCCAAGGTCAGTTCGACGAGGTGGAGGACCCCACCGGACGATTACGTCCCGCCGGGAACTGACGGCTCGCCATCGGGGCGAAGGCGACTGCGACGCCACCGTCCGATCAGGTCGAGTACGCCGGTCAGGCCGATGGCAAGTACGGCCA
Organism: Acidimicrobiales bacterium; assembly: GCA_023261915.1. Taxonomy (GTDB): domain Bacteria; phylum Actinomycetota; class Acidimicrobiia; order Acidimicrobiales; family Acidimicrobilacustridaceae; genus M30B73. The sequence continues at coordinate 3,166 of JALRFT010000140.1, forward strand.
CGACACCCACGATGTGGACTCGCTCGAACGAGGCGGGCCAGTCAAAGTCTGATGGGTAGTTCTTGCGGTATTGCTGGACCCAAGTGAATGCCGCGGCGATCCCGAGCCCGACCCAGGCGACAGCGGCGGGGAGATTGCGGAACGGAGCCCAGCGCATGGCAATCGCAGCGACGACGCCGATGAACGGGGCGAGCCAGGCGAACCCGGCAGGAAGATTCACCGCGGCAGCACCGGTTGTCCCCAGTCCCACGATGACGACTGGTAGGGCGGTGCCTGGTGTCCACCATGCAGGCGCTCTCGACCATGGAACCCAGTCGAATACCGGTTGTTGGGGTTGGCCGAGGTCGGGGCGAAGCTGGTTGTGGCGCCGTCGACGGGCTCCGACGATCCCGAGAAACAGCGTCACGATCCCCGCTGTCGCAGAGATGCCAAGGGCGATCCACACCACCCGCTGAGGGGTCCACGCCACGCTGAAGGTCGCCGTGGTCTCGGGTGGTGACTCGATGAGCCAGCCATTGGCGAACCCGTCGACGAGCACGGGGGTCCCCAGTGGTGCCCCGTTCACCTCGGCGACCCAGCCGTCGCTCCACGATTGGGCCTGAACCAGCCAGAACGGTCCTTGAGCCCCGCCGGCGACGGTCCCCGATGTTTCGACTCGCCCGCGGCTGTCAATCGTCGTCTGGGGCCCCTCGGGGAGTTGGCGGGGCAGATCAGTGGCGGGGAGTGCCGCACCGCCGGTGTCCGATGCGAGGCGAATCTGATCCAGATCGAATCCGGTGGTGCGGCCATCGGAGGACTCCACGATGGTCTCGCCGGCCTCGACAGTCACATTTTCACAGCCGCTGATGGCCAGACCCTTGCGGGCCAGCGCCTCCTGGACCGTTCCGGTCACCCGCACCGGTACTGCCTTCCCATCAATGCTGAGCAGGTCATTGCGGCATCCCGTGTCAAGAGGGCCTTGAGGGCTGACCACTCGGACGCCAGTGAGTTCAACCTCGGCCACCCCCGCTGGCATGACGACGGGAAGGTTGGAGTACCAGTCCTTGGTGGTGACCTGACGCATCTCCTCAATGACGATCCGCAGACCGGTGGCAGTCACCGGCTCCGGGAAGGGAACGTCGAGGCGAACTACGGCATTGGGCTCAGGGCTGTCGGGGACCTCGGGCAGATCGACGGTGGTGACCGTAGTCAGTTCGCCCGAGGGCGACCGGGCCTCCACGCGTACCCGGGTCGGCACGGAGTGTCGCCCGTCGGCAAGAACGACAAGGTTCGCCGAGTTGAGGGTGGCCGGGGCTGGGAACGTGTAGTCCAGCCAGATCTCCCCGCGTTGCTCAAATGGGCTGAGCCAGAACGTGTTCAGATCTCCGTCAAGGGTCGTGGAGGCCCGGTGGATGAGGCTCCCCGGAAGTCGTTCACTGGAACGAGCGGTGACGCCACCCGCTGATGCCGGTGACAGCCCGACGAGCTCGTCAATCTGCTCGTCGGAGATGAAGGCCGAGAGACGCACCTCACCGGATACCGAGAATGAACGGCCTGCCGGGACCTCGATGAGTCGACGGATGGCGGTTTCCGGATCTCCCCGAACCGGTTCGGCGGGGTTCGATCGCAGCCGGGTGAAGAGGTACACGAGCCGATGGGCGAGTGAGCCGTCACCGACGGCGTCGAGGAGATCTGTCGGAGGTCGGACGAGTTCGATGGTTGCTACCCCGTCGATGGCAACCTCAGCGAAACCAACCCCACTCTGCCCGTCGTAGCGAATTCGGGGCCCGACGTTCGTCGCTACCACCTCAATCTCTGCGTGATCAAAGGTGGTCGTCGGAAAGATCACTCTTTCACCACCGTCGGTGCGTGACCGGGAGGAATCTCCCAGCGCGACATCGACCGTGGTCGTCGGTCCGTCACCGTCGCGTAGGTAGATACGCGCTTGGGTGATCCAACGATTCCGGCTGAGCGTCGTTGGCTGCAACAAGGTGAGGTGATCGGTGGTCACAGGCGCCGAGAGGTCGATCACGAGACGCTCGCCGGTCGGATCATCAATCGCCCCGACTCGCCACGCTGTTGAGGGATCACCATCGAGTGCAGCCATGGGTCGATCGTCGGGGGTGAGGGTGATCGGGTTCCCCCACGCCGTCGAGCGGGCCGATGCCGCAATTGCGCCGTTACGCGGCCGAACCACGGTGACCGTTCGGGTGTCGTCCCCCGTCCCCGGGAACACGTCGAGTCGCTGGTCGGTAGGGTCGTAGAGCAGCGACTGCTCTCCGGCGAACTCGGTATAGCCGTTGTTCTCCCGTAACGTTCCCCAGCGTGCCGCCCGTCGACGGTTGGTATCGGTGACCACGAGGTCGGCACCGCGGGCCAGGGCATCACTTATGAGCGAGGGGTCTCCTTCGGCCGACGACGCCCATGCGCTGTAGAGGAGGATCTGATTGGGGCTCAGGAGGCCAGCGCCCGCAGCGTCGACGACTCCTTCGCCATCGCCTGAAAGCACCATGGGGTGCTCGGCGGTAACGGTCCGCAGCACGGGTACCGGGTTGTCGACAGGGATCAGGGCCACTGCCGGAGGATTCGCCAGCGCCGGATTACTGGCGAGCTCGATCTCGTCCACCAGTGGCTGGGTGGGGTCGGGCACATTGGGGGTTGTCGGCCCGAACCCAATCGGTTTGCCCAGTCCGGGGGCCCCGACAAGCGCATCCCACAGCAGGCGCGGTCGGGCGATGCGGTAGCGCTCGTACTGGAGATCGGAGCGGAGGAGAAGGTCACTGACCCCCATGAGCCGAGCCACAGGGGCCACCGCCGACGGCTCAAAGGTGTCCTCGTGGAAGCGCCGGTCGAGGGCGTTGAGGAGGTTGGCCGACTGGGCAGAGCCGTACTGGAACAGTTCCCTTGCCGCCCATGGCCGGTCGGTGAGGCCTGGGGTGACGGGATCGACGGTGTTTCCCCACCGGTAGGAGGCGAAGTCGCTTCCCGGGATCTCAAGCACCCGGTAGCGGTCGTCGCCGGCGTCAACAGCTGAGACGGCTTCGGTCCACCAGGTAGGAATCTCCTCGTCACGTTGGAGGTTGTCGGCCACCATCTGCCCCGTCCACAAGGGGGACATGTTCGCCACGATGGCGACGATGATGACCGTCGCCGCAACGGCGCTGAGACGTGGCCGGATACGGTCGAGGGCTGGACCGAGCGCAGCAAGGCCGGCGCCGAGCAGGAGTGCGAGTGCAAGCGCGACCAACGGGACGGCCCGGGGGGTTGATCGCAACGCCAGACCGGCGTCACGGCGGGTGAAGGAGGTGAAGAGCTGGCCCAGCCATGAGCCTTGTTCCCAGGGGTGCCCACCGATGGCAATGAGGGCACCGAAGGCCGCCATGAGGGCAAAGATCCCGCGGTGACGCCAGCGCACCAGCACGAGCGCGGTCAGTGCGGCGAGTGGGATAGCGAACGACAGTGCGAGTGCCGCGAGATTCGTGGTGTACGTCTCGCTCGGTTCGATCCACGGACCGAGCTTGTCGCTGCCGTAGAAGAACCAATACCCGAGGCCCCGCAGAACTTCCGGAGCGGTGGACGCCTCGGAGACGGTGCGGAAGGTTTCGGTGTAGCGGATCACGGGGAGGCCATGGGTCCCCTGGATGAAGAGTCCGGCGATCCACCACAGCGAGGTTGCGAGCGTCAGGACCCCGATCCGCCAGGTTGCGGCGAGGGCCTGACGGACCGTGGCTTCCCGCTCGACGGTGACGGCGTAGACAATCCACGCCAGGGGGCCGACGGCGACGAGGATGAGCGCAGTGGCGTTGATCCCACCCACCACCAAGACGGCAAACGCAAACCATGCCGGGTATCGCCACCCCCCGTTGCGAACGGCGCGTGCCGTCAGGGCGATGAGCCACGGTAGGGCGGCCCACGGCAGCATGATGACTGAGATCCGTGCCGCATAGGCCAACAGGTAGGGGCTGAGGGCATAGGCGAGCATGGCGGTGAGAACGGCCGGATTTTGCCAATGATGCCGGCCATTGAGAGTGCGCAGTAGGTAGCGGACACCAAGAGCTGCGCCGAACAAGATGCTGCCCAGCCAAAGTCGTTGCGCCAGCCAGTCGGGGAGACCGAGGGTCTCGGCGAGCCAGTAGAACGGCCCGATGGGGAAGAGGTACCCGATGTTCTGGTGGGTGACGGTCCCGAGCCCGATCCGGTCGTGCCAGATGAACGGGGCATCGGCAAGTAGCCGCCCCGGATCCAGATAGAGGTACGTCTTGGTGTCAGCACCGACCTTGCCGGGAGCGGTGAACAAGAGCGGCAGGTAGATGACGGCAGCGGAGACGGCGATTGTCCACCAATGGCCGCTGTGGGTCTGGTCCGCCCGTTGGTTCAGGTCCGTGTCGTCAACGGTCACGGAACTCCACCAGAGGGGTGAACACGGCGGCAGCGGCGCGCTCCCACGTGAGTTCGGCAGCCCTCGCCTCGGCACCCCGGGCAAGCCGCTCGCGCAGGCCAGGATCACTCAGGACGGTCTCAAGAGCGTCAGCCATCTCCGCTGGCGTGTCACAGAGCAGGCCTGATTGCCCACCCACGACGGCGTCCCGGTGCCCGGCCACGTTGGTGGCCACCGACGGGGTGCCACAGGCCGCGGCCTCAGTAAGGGTCATGCCGAACCCCTCCGCAGTAGAGGTGGCAGCGACAACCCATGCCTGCCGGTAGAGGTCGGCGAGCTCTTCGTCATCGACGCGTCCAGGCAATGAGATCCACGAGCTGCCGTCAACCGCTTGGGCCATGGCCTCCAGCCGAGGGCGTTCGTACCCCTCGCCGACAATGACTAGTTGGAGGTCAGGGATACTGCGTCGGACCTGTGCAGCGAGTCGAATGAGTTCGTCAAAGTGCTTGTGGGGAACAAGGCGACCGACAGCAACGATGGTCGGAGCGGAGGCCTTCGCTGCGTTGCCGTCGGGCCGCCAGCGGACATCGACACCGGGTGGGGCAATACTGATGTGGTCAGCGGGGATGCCGAGACGGGCGACTATTTCGTCACGTGACGAAATAGAGTTCGTCACGATCGGAGTGTGGCGGTACCACGGCGGCGCAACGGTTCCCTCCACGAACCACCCAACCTTGGCCAGCATGCCGGGCAGTGCGAGTGGCCACATGTCCTCGTGGACGTGGTGGAGCACCGTCACTCGCGGTCCTTTGAACCACAGTGGAGTGGCGAACGGGATGCCGTTCCAAGCCTCGAGCACGGCGTCAGCTCTCGGGCCACCACGCCTGAGGATCTGGCCAGCAATCACCCGAGGAAAGACACCGAGGCGGCCTGAGCGCCGGACTACCCGGTAGCCCGCTCGTCGCGTGTCCATGGCACGCCCCTGCACCAGTGACGTTCGCAAGGTGATATCGAGGCCGGCAGTGGCCCAAACCTCGAGGACACGGGAAATGAAGAGCTCGGAGCCGCCGGCCTCGGAATCCTCGAGATCCCGCCAGGCAAAGGCGCCCACACGATGAATTCCGGCTCGCGCAGCCGCATCGGCGATTTCACTCGTCGTGGTGAGAGGGGCACCCGAAGGCGAGGCGGACATGGCGGTGCCCGGCCCCGGTTAGGAGCCGCCCTGCCGCAACGGGTGGTCAGGACTGAATGCCGTGCGGGGGATCTCCGGGGCATCCCGGCCCGTGCCCCGAGCGTCATCGGCGGACGATGACGCCTCCTCGTGATACTCCTCCTCGACATTTACCGCCCAGATGTCGTGATGGGCGCCGAGGATGTTCTCCACCGTCAGCATTGCGGTGAACATCGAATGATCCTGGTTGTTGTACTTGTGCATCCCGTTGCGCCCAACCGGGTAGACGTTCGGTGCGTTGGCCGCCAGCCAGTCCTTGATGATCTCAACGTTGTCGCGGTAGGTGTCGTCGTACATGGGGTACGCCTTGGGGACACGCACCACGTAGCCCTGCTGCACCAGTTCGGGATCGACGAGACCAAGGGCGGCCAGTTCGCGGGTGCCGAGGGCGACCAGATCCTCATCGTCCATGACCCAGAGGTCGTCACCTTCGAAGACGAAGTACTCGAGTCCTAGACACGTGCGCCCATCCTTGACCATCCACGGAGACCACTGTCCGAAGTTCTGGATCCGCCCAAGACGTACCTCGGGGGCATGCACGTAGATCCAGTTGTCGGGGAAGCCCACTTCTTCGGGCACAACGAGCGCAATGGTCAGGAAATCCCGGTAGGCGAGGCCGTCGGCAGCGGCCCGAACCTCGGCAGGGACGGGTGGGTCCATGGCCCGCACTAGTTGTGAGATGGGCATGGAGGACACGACGTGTTCGGCGGGCAGTTCAACCTCAATGCCCTCTTGGCGGTAGACGACCGAGGTGGCGCGGCCGCCCGAATGGCACACCCGTTCCACCGGGGCCTCCATGAGAACGGTGGAGCCGCGCTCGGTGACGACATCCCGACACCGTTCCCACATCATTCCGGGTCCGTAGCGCGGGTAGTTGAACTCCTCAATCAGCGAAGTCACGTCGTTCTTGTTGAATGGCGAGAGGGCATTGATGATGGCCTTGGCCAGCGAGAGATTCTTGATGCGCTGTGCGGCCCAGTCGGCCTGGATCTCGGTGGCGGGGACGCCCCACACCTTCTCCGTATAGGTCTTAAAGAAGATTCGGTAGAGGCGCCAACCGAACCGTGATGCCACCCAACCCTCGAACGTTGTCGTGTCCTTCGGGGGATGGATCCGGACCCAGAGGTAGCTGAGAACGCAGCGGAAGGCCTCAATGATGCCAAGATTGCCAAGCGCGTTCGAGGCCTTCAACGGGTAGTCGAAGAACTTTCCTTTGTAGAAGATCCGGCTGAGTCGCGGGCGGACCATGAACTCGTCGGGGGTCAGCAGTTCGTGCCATACCTGCTCAACTTCACCGACCTTGGTGAAGAATCGGTGACCGCCGATGTCAAAGCGCCAGCCTTCTCGCTCGGCCGTCTGGCTGATGCCGCCGACCACGTCGCTGGCTTCGAGCACAACCGATGTCGCACCCCGCTTCGACAGCTCATAGGCCGCCGTCAGACCAGCGGGGCCGCCGCCGATGATGACCACACCGCCGACGTCGGGCGGGGTGTCGGTCACGGGGGCGTCTGGCTTCTCGTCAATCGTCATTGGTTCGTCACCGCTTCGTGGGGCAGGGGCATCCGAACCACGCCGGCCCGGTGGCCGCCACTCTAGGCCCCGCAGTAACCCCGGTTGTGCCATGTAGGGCCACTACGCTGACCGCCTGTGACGGGGGGAACATCGCGGCCGGGTGGGGACCGCTTCGGGGGTCTTACGCCCGAGATCCTCGCCATGGTGGCTCTTTCGTGTGCGGCCGGACTGCTGCTGCGTTTTTTCGCAGCAACACCCATGTGGCTTGACGAGGCCCTGACTGCCAACATTGCCGAGCTGGCCCCGGCCCAGATCTTCGATGCTCTTCGCTCTGACGGTCATCCCCCCCTCTTCTACCTGCTCTCCCACTACTGGGGCGCTGCCTTCGGGCAATCTGACTTTGCCCTGCGAGCTCTGCCCGGGCTGCTCTCGTTGTTGGCCGCCTTGGCGATCTGGTTTGCGGGTCGACGGCTCGGTGGTCGCATCTTGGCGTGGGTTTCCGTGGCGGTGTTCGCCCTCTCGCCTCTCGCTGTCCGCTACGCCTCGGAAAACCGGATGTACTCCCTCGTCATGCTCGAGGTCGCCCTCGGCTGGTTACTCGTGGACGACCTGGTTTCCGGTCGTCGCAAGGGGTGGCGGGTTCCTGCTCTTGCCGTCGTCGCCGGGGCGCTCTTGTGGACGCACTACTGGGGAATATTTCTCCTAGCGGCAACCGCACTGGTCATCGCAGCTCGCTGGTGGTTCGTCGGTCGCCGGTCTGGTGACCGACGTGGACTCTGGGCGATCGGGTCGATCGTGGCTGGTTGTGTCATCTTCCTGCCGTGGGTCCCGTCCTTTCTCACCCAGTTGTCCTCCACCGGGACACCCTGGGCAGTGCCGGCCCGTCCGACATCGTCGCTGGGCATCCTTCTGGGCGACTTCTCTGCTGGTCGCACGGGCGAATCCCTGATCGTTGCCGCATTGGTCGGCGTGCTGGTGGTGTTGGCGATGTTCGCCAAGCGGGGTGCGACCCCGTCAGAGATCCTGCTGAACCTCCGCACCCAACCCGGCGTCCGCTCTGAGGTGGCGGTGGTATTGCTGACTCTGTTCATCGGCGCCGGGCTGGGTTGGCTGGGTGGAACGGTCTTCCAGTCCCGCTACGGGGCGGTCATCGTGCCCCTTGCTGTTCTGGTTATCTCGTTCGGGGTCGTGATCGTTGAGCATCGGGTGGCCCGGGCGATCCTGTTTGCCGGACTGCTGCTCGGTGGGTCGGTAGCAGGGTGGTTTGAGTTGGTGACCGACCGTTCACAGATGGGAGACATTGCCGCGGCAATCGCCGACGACGTCCAGGCGGGCGATGTGGTGGCTTACTGCCCCGATCAACTCGGCCCGGCAGGGGACCGAGCGCTGCGCGCTCAGCTTGGTCCCGACGCTGGCGGGCTCGTGCAGGTGAGCGTTCCCACCCTCGAGGGTCCGCGCTTTGTCGACTGGGTCGACTACGCCGAACGAAACGAATCGGCCGACCCCGTCGCCGTGGGCCGCGCCATTGCCGATCTTGCTCCACCCGGCGGTCAGGTCTTTTTCGTGTGGAACGGTGGTTACCGAACCTACGAGGGGTTGTGTGAGGGGGTGCTCGAGACCTTGACCCGTGCATTCCCCGAGGCGTCTGAGCTCGTGACCATCAACGGTGGTGACTTCTTTGAGACGGCAACGCTGGTACGTCTGCGCCGGTGATGGGGGACACAACGCTGCGCACATCTCTTCGCAATGATTTCGCTGCGCTCCTTCCGGCGATCGTGGCGGCCCGACTGGCCGTGCTCGCCGGGTGGATTGCGGTAGGGATGTTGCGAGCCGGGGTTGAGCCTTCAATGCGCCTGCGGGCTGAGGGTCTCCTCGCCTGGGACGGCACGTGGTATCGAGACATCGCCGTCTCGGGCTACGACAGCCTCCCGCTCGAGGCACTTCGATTCTTCCCCGCCTATCCACTTCTTGCCCGGGCACTGTCGTGGCCTCTCGGCGGTGGCGTCGGTTCGGTGTCCTGGACTCTCGTACTGTTCGCCAACGTCACAGCGGTCATCGCTGCGGTTGTCATCCGGCGGCTCGTGCTCGCCGAGCGAGGTGACGAGCAGCTCGCCAACAGAGCCGGCATTGCGCTGACCTTGTTTCCCACTGCCTTCGTGCTCGTGTGGGCCTACAGCGAGGCCCTCTTCCTCGCCGCCGCCATCGGCTTCGTCTTCGCCATTCGAAGGTCCCGATGGTGGGTGGCGATCATGCTCGGCCTCATCGCCGGAGCAACTCGCCCCCTCGGAGCCCTGCTCGTGGGCTTTGCCGCCATCGAACTGGTTCGCTCATGGCGCTCATCAACACCTGCCGATCGGAGCCTCGGTCTGGCAGCGGTCGCTTCGCCCGTGGTGGGCACAGCGGGCTGGCTGTGGTGGGCGCAGTCCCGCACCGGAGACCTGTTCTTTCCGTTCACTTCCCAATCAGATCTCCGTGGGGACACGGTCAATCCGTTGCTCCGGCTGATTCGGGGAGTGGGCGAACTCTTTGGGACCGAGGCATTGGGAGACGGACTACACCTCCCGTTCGCCCTCGCCTTCGTGGCGCTTGTCATCGTCGTGTTCCGACGCTGGCCGGTTTCCTACGGCGTCTACGCCTTGGGGGTGCTCGTTGTGGCCCTTGCGGCCGAGAACCTGAACTCACTTGAGCGATACGCGCTCAATGCCTTCCCGATCGTTCTCGCCATCGCTGGTTTGTGCTCGACACCGTGGCGACAGCGAGCAGCCGTCGTGGTGGGTCTGGGAGGCATTGCGGCGTTGTCATGTCTGGCGTGGATGGGAACCTACGTCCCCTAGGTTCGACCTACTGCTTGACGACGGTCACCGTTTCCATCACGTCCCCGACGCGGATGGCATCCACCACCTCGAGGCCTTCGATCACATGACCGAAGAGGTTGTAGTTCTTGGGGAGCCGTCCCGTGAGGTCCTCAAGACAGACGAAGAACTGGGAGCCGTTGGTGTCAGGTCCGGCATTGGCCATAGCGATTGCCCCTCGGGTGTACTCGCCCTGCACCGGCTCATCGGCGAAGCGCCAACCCGGCCCACCTCGCCCCGACCCCTCCGGGCAACCACCCTGGATGACGAACCCCGGCTCGACCCGGTGGAAGGTGAGACCGTTGTAAAACCCGTCGTCGGCCAGAGTCACAAAGTTGTTCACTGACAGGGGAGCGATCTTGGCATCCAGATCGGCGACGATCGTACCTTTGGGCGTGGTGATGGTCACCCGGTAGGTAGCGTCGGTGTCGATGGTCATTTCAGGGGGCTGTGCCATGGGGGCACTCTTGCACAGGACCCTCGACGGAGGAAAAAATCAGGCGTCGAGAGGGAAGTGGCAAGCCACGAAGTGGTTCTCCGCCACCGGCCGCAGGAGTGGCTCCTCACTGGCACAGAGATCCTGAGCTTTCGGGCAGCGCGTCCGGAAGCGGCATCCCGATGGGGGGTCAACGGGCGAGGGCAATTCCCCCCCGAGGGTGGCCCCACTCTGGCTGACGTTCGGGTCCGGAACAGGGATCGAACGCAGGAGTGCAGCGGAGTAGGGATGCGCCGGATGGGCATAGAGGTCATCAGGATCGGCGACCTCGCAGACCTTGCCGAGGTACATCACCGCCACTCGGTCGCTGACGTTCTTGACGACAGCGAGATCGTGGGCGATGAACACCAAGGTGAGGTCATAGCGGGCCTTCATGTCCTGAAGCAGGTTGAGAATCTGGGCCTGGACGGACACGTCAAGGGCCGAGACTGGCTCGTCGCAGATGATGACTTTGGGATCAAGGACGAGTGCCCGGGCGATGCAGATGCGCTGACACTGGCCGCCCGAGAACTCGTGGGGCCGTCTCGGTAGCGCCGTGGACGGATCGATGCCCACCGACTCGAGCCTCTCGTCGACGCGACGGCGCTGCTCGTCGTCGGTCCCGCGCTTCCAGATCCGCAGCGGCTCACGCACGATCGAACCGATGCGCCGCCGCGGGTTCAGCGACGAGATCGGATCCTGGAAGATCATCTGCATGTTGGTCCGGACCTCGCGGAGCTCCTGCCCGGACATCGAGGTCAGCGAACGACCGTCCAGCAGCACCTCGCCCGAATCGGGTCGTGGCATCTGCATGAGGGCGCGCCCCGTGGTCGACTTGCCCGATCCCGATTCGCCGACGAGCCCGAGGGTCTCGCCCGGGAGGATGTCGAAGCTGACATCGCTCACGGCATGGACCTTGAGCCCGGTCGAACCGATGGGGAACTCGACCACCAGGTTGGTGGCCCGCACCAGGCTCTGGTCAGCCGGACGAAGGTGGGCGGGACCGCTCCCGGCCATCACGCACCTCCGGGAGCAGGGATGCCGACCGGCACGCCGGCGGCGAGGTTGCGTTCCAGTGCCTCACGATTGGCGTCGGTGCCGACGGGGTACCAGCAGCGCCACGAGTGGCCCGACACGGGATCGGTCTCGAGGGGCGGACGCTCGACGACGCACCGCGGCTGGACGTAGCGACAGCGCGGAGCGAAGTTGCAACCCGGGGGCGGCGTCAGGAGGTTCGGGGGTCGACCCGGGATGGCCTCCAGCCGGGTGTGGCTCGGCTGCTCGAGCCGGGGG